>NZ_JBHIMN010000003.1:0-219552 GCF_042194155.1 Bartonella sp. MR63HLJHH | reverse complement strand
CATTTGAATTTATGATTTTGTTTAAGAGAAAGAGCGATGGATGTCGCATATTTAAACAGTATTGTAAATAGTATTATTACTAAATAAAAAGTATACATTTTGTGTGAATGAGTTATAAACATAATGCATTTATTGTTTATACAGTATTTTATTATTATTTTTACAAATTATATTTGACATTTTTTAAACAGCACAATAATGAAATTGTCGCTGTATCGTTGTGATACAGTTATTTTTAATAATTAAAAGGAGACTAAAAATGGCTAGTTCAGGCTCATCACATGATCCAGTTAGCGGTTCACATTTATCAAGTTTGTTTGTTTCAGGAGATTATTTGAGTAAAGGTGATAATATCCAAATTTTTAGTAGTAATAATTTCCAAAGTTGGATTACAGATGCTAATGCTAGTATCCCAAATTTTAGTAAAGGTACTAATTTCCACCTAGGCGGCATCATACCAGTAGTAACAGGAGGAGGTGCTGGTGCAGTCGGAGGTTCTATTGCTAGGCTAGAAGGTGTGCAGGTACGGGCTTTCTCGGTGGAGTAGTAGGCGGCGGACTAACAGGAGCTGCTACCGGTTTTATAGATAAATACAATCAATGCCATCCGTAAAGTGGAGGGACACTGTTTTTAATTTATTTAGAAAATAGCTATAAAGATATTTCTGAGATCAGTTAATATTGTAAACATACTTTAAAGCTATGGCTAAACTGATTTCAGGGATATTTTTGTTTATGATAATAGATATTTTATTTTGGATTCTTTGTTATGTATACTTTTATTAGTTCCTTAGTGACAGCAATTGCATTTGGATTTTTCATGTTTTTTTCCAATAGATTTAAAGGTGAGAACTGGAGTATAAAAAGAATAATATTATCAACAATTATATTTTTTATAATATATTATTCTGGAAGTTTATTAGTTAAATATATGGGAATTTTATAAAAATTATTTATATATAAAATTATAATTATTTGAGTTAAGTTTATTATTTGAATTATACTCTATTGCTCTCTCTCTATTAAATCATTCATAAAGTGGATGAAATTTCAGTCTGGATTTTTTGTTATGTATACTTTTACTAGCTCCTTAATGACAGCAATTGGATTTGGACTTTGCATGTTTTTTACAATAGATTTAAAGGTAAGAACTGGAGTATAAAAATGGAAATATTATCAACAATTAGGTTTTTTATACTATATTATGCTGAAAATTTATTAATTGAATATACGGGAATTTTAAAATAATATAGAATTACGTTATTATCAGCATTTTATTATTTATCATAATTTATACATTTTACAAATTATATTTGATTTTTTTGCTAAATAGCATGCATCATCAGATGATTAAAGTAGTAACTCACATCCCAAAAGTTGGCTTTTTCCAGAATAAGATGGTTGTAGCGCAGGCTCTTATGCTCAAACAGTAGGCACAGGCGGTCTCGTGGGAGCCTTATTAGGAGGAGGGGCTGGGTGCAGTAGCTGGTCTACCTAGAGTAGTAGGAGGCGGATTATTAGGAGCTGCTATCGGTTTGATAGATAAGTACAATCAATGCCATCCGTAAAGTGGAAGAACACTGTTTCTAATTTATTTAGAAAATAACGATAAAGATATTTCTGAGATCAGTGATATTGTAAACATACTTTAAAGCTATGGTAATTGATTTCAGGAATATTTTTGTTTAAGACAATAGATATTTTATTTTGGATTTTTTTGTTATGAATAATTTTACTGGCGCCTTATTGGTAACGTTTATATATGGATTTTCAATTTTTTTTACAATAGATCTAAAGGTAAGAACTGGAGTATAAAAAGGAAAATATTATAAACAATTACGTTTTTTATATTATATTATTTTGGAATTTTATTAGTTAAATATATAGGAATTTTAAAATAATATAGAATTACGTTATTATCATTATTTTATTATTTATTATGAGTTATATATTTTTACAAATTATATTTGATTTTTTGCTAAATAGCATGCTCATTACATGATTCAATTATTAACTCACATCTAAAAATTTTGCTTTTTCCAGAAGAAGATAATTGTAGCGCAGGCGCTCATTCCCAAGCAGAAGGTGCAGGCGGCATCATAGGAGAAGTAATAGGAGGTATTGCTGGTGCAGTTGGAGGTCTTTTTTCTGGACCGAAAGGTGTCGGTTCTGGCTTTGTCAATGGAGCAATAGGAGGTGGACTAGCAGGAGCTGGTGACGCTGTGGTAGATAAATACAATGCAGCCATACGGCACCAAGTTGTGAAACAAGCGATTATGCTGAAGCAGCTGCCATACACGGAGGCATAGGACTAGCATCTGGTGCATTATTTGGTCTGGGAGGAGCAGCAATAGGCGGATTAGAAGGAGCTGCTGACGGTTTGATAGATAAGTACAATGAATGCCATCCGAATCCAAGTTGTGAAGTAAGCGATTATGTTGTATCAACAGCCATAAAGGGAGGCGTAGGAGCATTAATTGGTTTATTAGGTGGTCCGGAAACAGCAGTAGCAGGCGGATTAGGAGGAGCTATTAACGGTTTTAAAGATAAGTACAATCAATGTCATCCGTAAAGTAGAGGGAGGCTGTTTCTAATTTATTTAGAAGATAGCTAGTAAGATATTTCTGAGATCAGTGATATTGTAAACATACTTTAAAGCTATGGCTAAACTGATTTCAGGGATATTTTTGTGTATGATAATAGATATTTTATTTTGGATTTTTTTATGAATGATCTTATTCGTATTATTGCAGAATTATTATCTTCTACATGTGCTTTATTTATATTTTTCTATGACATGTTTTTACAGTATAAATTTAAAGGTTATAGTAACAAAGAAATTGTGAAAAAAATTTTTTTAAGAACATTTTTTTTCATTATATTCGTTATATTACTTTCTATAACAGTTTTTATTTGTATACGTTATTTATATGAAAAATGATTATTTATTATATTTATATAATAATGTTTTTGATATTTTATTTTCAATATTTATTTTTATATTTTCATTAATTTATAGATACAGTGGTGACAGTTGGAAAAATAGTATAAAGGAAGCGATTAAGACATTTGGGTTGTTTTCTGTATTTTTTATTATTTATATTTAAATTATGTTTTATAAAAAATGATTTTCATTTAAATAAGTTTATATTATTTGTAATTATATATAATTTTTGTTTTATTATTATGAAATTGAAATAATCATTTATTGTAAAATACAGATGAATTTATGTGTATTTTATTGTTGATATTTTCTGTAACTATATTACATATGCATCATATTTTATAATAAATGTATTTCATCTTTCTTGATGAAGATTTATTTTTCTATTTTTATTGGAAAAATAAGCCTGTAAGAAATGATTAATTTCCTTATTAGAGAAGTTTTCTTGACTACTCTTATGATGAGATTTCTGAGTATAAAAAATATATGTAAAATCAATTATAGTATTTAAGTTTAGAATTTGAATTCAAATATTTTATCTATATGTCACGCGCTAAAAAGAGGCTATAAGTTGCTTTTGGGTGGTCAAAGAACTTGTCAGTAATGCTTATGGCCGTCGAGAGACGATAACTGATTTGTTCGTTTCCGCACGTCTCAAAATTTATTTTTGAAATAAGCTAATTTAGTAAATGTAACTTACTATACTTCTAGCCTCTACTCATTATCTTCAGAAAGAGGAAATGAGGCGATTTCTGTATCAAGTGCATCCATAAAATCGATAATAAAAGCAGCATTTGTCCCCAAATCTCTTGGCAAATAACGAGAAGCAGAACGCATATCAACGAAAGTAGTATCCCCTTCATCAGTTAAACGAATGATAATGTCTGAAATGAAACCAAGGTAAAAAGTTTTTGCCATTGTTTCAATATAAAGCGCATTTTCTTCACCTTTAAACTCTCGTTGTGCCACAACAGGCCAATCATAGGCTGCTAAAACATTGAGAACAGATTCGCGAATACGATCAGGTGAACCATCATAACGGCGCCCTGACATTTCTGGCCATTGTGAGATCTGTATTGCTGCTTGTTCAGTCAATACACTCTTGAGCGGTAAAGCATCGCTGGGACGTATTGTGCGAAAAAAAGCTGGCGGGCTTTGTGTGTCGGTAGAAATATCGTAAAGAGCCGGTAAGGTAAACCAAAGTCCAAAAAATAACATCAATGGTGTAGCAGTTATTAATGAATAAATGATCCCTTTTAAAGCTTTCATTCCCCCTAGGGCTCCATAGACCCATAAGCTGTAAAGTGTTTTTACAGCAAGAAAAAGAGAAATAATCACACAGCCAGTAGAGATACCTATCAAAATTATGAAGTCGGTTACGTTAATGACGGAAAAACGTTGTAAAATGACTGAAAATAATAAAATAAAGAACGCCAATCCACCAAATCGAGGGGACCATACTGCTGCTCTTGAAACGAACCGAACATATCTCTTCTTCATGAAGTTTTTTCCCCTCAATTGTAAACTATAAGCCAAGTTTTTTCAGAGTGTATACCTTACAAAAAGCTTATGCTCATAAAACAAAAATAAAGCACTTATTTTTGAGGTCAAGGATGCGTAATGTCTTATAAGTTTCCAGCGATTATTTTGGCACTTCATTGAAGGTAATCAGTATTTCTTCTATAGTTTATCATGTCATTGATGCGAATTTTATGGGAATGTTTGTAAATAAAAAGAAATAAATTCAAATAACAAGTTTTACGGTTGTTAGTAGCATATTTATTTAGAATTTTGATTTTTCTCTTCTGATTGCGGGGAGTATTTTCTGTCAGATAATGTGTATCAAATAGGATATGATGATGTGCAACAGAGATTTCATACTACTTCAATAAAAAATTTAGGGATCTACAATCAGACAAACCTGAATTCGAATATTCGATTAATAGAGGAAAAAGATAACCATTTTGATAGGCTTTGTTTATTTTGTATAGAAAGTAAGGTGTTGTACAAATGAGAGGTTAGTCCGTTTTTATTCATAAAATATGCGGCAGGTCGCAGATGAAAGGAAAGATTCACTTTCCTTTTTTGCAAGTGAAGAAGGAGCAAAAATACGTAAAATGACAAAACCTTCATTCAAATTTTTAGCAAGCAAAACTGAATTAGCATTTTTTTTAGGTTTTGATTTTTTGAGTTCTATTATTTGTATTGGTTTTCCAATAATAAGATCGAGTATATTATCAGGGGCTGTTCTGTCATTAAGGCTATAGAAAATAATTCCGTTGTGTGTGTAAGCTGCTAATGTCCAAAATTGTCGTGTTTTCAAAGCTTTTAAATGAACAGGTCCATTTTCAAGATTAAATCTGCAGACTTTAAGAAGAAAGAGTGGATCAGCAGATTGTTGAATAGGATTATCGGGAGTAAAAGCAACAAATTGATAAGGGGCTCCGGATTTTTTAAGTGCTGTCCATATATTATTTTGTGCCCAATAGGGGATCAGAAAGAGAACGCAAATATGAACGATAATAGCGCCAATGATTGCAAGAAGTGCGATATAAATGAATCTAGTCACAATTTATTTGTCCTGATGGAATTTGTTCTATTGAGGGCATTGTAAGCTTTTGTAATGCCGTTGCAGAGATGATTGAGGTATCATATAAGGTAAGAATAAGCCCGAATTCTTTTTGACTAACTGTTGCAAGCCAATTGCCGGCTTGCGGTGTAGGTGAAATATTGATGTGCAATGAGCCATCATGCTCATAAGTAACAGCGTTCGTATGGAGTTCAAAAGGTATTTCTTTCGATGAAGTATAGGGCTTTAGGGACTTATCAGCTGTATAAAGGGTAAAAAGACGGGTTTCAGGAATGGTGCCTTTGAGCAAATAATGACAGCGAGAGTGGAGTGGACGCCCTTGGTTATCTTGCCAAATCTGGAATTGAATGCCTTCAGTGCGTCCGAGTGAAACAATGCCTTGTTTAGCGGTGCGGGCGCGGGTATAAGGATCCATATTGGCGGTTCCAATTTGTGGATAAGCACTCCATTTTCCAATTCTAAAGAGTCCAAAATGATGAAAGGAATTGAGCACATAATCGACACTCAATTTTCCACATAAAATAGAAAAAGCGAAGATAAAAAAGAAAATGGTGATATTAAAAAACATCATAGAATATCTTGAATTCAAAATGTTGAATCTCCAGTTGTTTTCATTTTCAAAGAAATTGCAGATGTTTTTTTCAGATCTTTGTTAATCAATCGCACGATATTTAATGTTTCAGGAGAAAGCGTAGAGGGTGTTTGGGGAAAAAATTCAGAATCTACATGGGAGGAAAGTATTGGGGAATGATAAGGAAGAAGAGAATCTTTAACACCATAGAGCTGTTTGAGCATGATATTTTGGTGTGCAGCAAGCATGATGCGTTGCCATATCATGGCAGGAACGCCACCTCCAAAAGCACGATTCATCGGTGAAAAGTTATCATTTCCCATCCATACCGCTCCAGTATAATTGCCTGTAAAGCCAACAAACCAAGCATCACGATAGGATTGTGATGTTCCAGTTTTCCCAGCGACAAGAGTCATGGGCAGAGCAGCACGCTTACCAGACCCTCGTGTTGTGACACCCACCATCATTTGGTTCATATAGGCAGCTGATTGTCTGCTGAGAACTCGGTGTAACTTATTTCCGTTATGCTCGAAATCCCATATCACATGCCCATCGATTGTTCTGATTTGCATGAACCCATGCCGATTACCAGCTATCCCGCCATTCGCAAAGACATTAAAGCCAGTTGCTTGATCCATGGGGGTCATGTTGGAAGTGCCAAGAACCATCGTTTTGTGTGATAAAATATGCGCGTTAATCCCCATATTCTTGATGAGATCTATAATGGGTTTGGTATCGCGGTGAAGATATTGATAGGTGAGATACACAGGGACTGTATTAATGGAAAAAGCTAAAGCTGTTGCTAAATCAATTTTCCCCAAATAACGACCAGAATTATTTTTTGGTGTCCAACCTCCCCAATTAATAGGAGCATCTAAAACGATTGTTGAGGGAGAAAGTCCGTGTTCCAGTGCGGTTGCGTAAACATAAGGTTTGAATGAAGAACCAGTTTGCCGTCCGCCTTGTGTCGCTCTGTTAAATTGGCTCTTTTTATAATCTAGTCCTCCAACAATTGCGCATACGGCACCGTTATTATCGAGTATAACAGTGGCAGCTTGTGTTACGCGATATTGTTGACCATATTGATGTAAATGATATGCAATTGATTCTTCTGCTGCTTTTTGAATATTCGGATCAAGGGTCGTTTGAATAATTAAACTATGGCTTGGAAGTTGATTACGCATTTTTTTGACTTCCTCGAATGCCCAATCAAGAAAATAATCAGCCTGATTATTTTCTATTTGGGGAAGTGCCCTAGCAGGGTGGCGATGCGCATTGATAATCTGGCTCTTCGTCATAAAGCCACTATTAACAAGATTAGAAAGGACTACATTGGCACGTGTTTGAGCTGCAAAGAGATGACTATGAGGAGCATATTTTGTTGGAGCTTTAAAGAGTCCTGCTAACATAGCAGATTCACTTAAAGATACATGACGTATGTTTTTTCCAAAATAAAATTTTGCAGCTGCTGCAATACCAAAATTGTTTCCTCCCATATAGGCGCGGTCAAGATAAAGTTGCAAAATCTGTTTTTTGCTAAAATTTGCTTCTAGCCAAAGAGCAAGATAAGCTTCTTTGATTTTACGTGTTATGGTTCTCTCGTTTGTTAAGAATAAATTTTTAGCCAATTGTTGTGTGAGAGTTGAACCACCTTGCACTACACCTTTAGCTTGCATATTTTGTGAAATTGCCCGTGTAAGTCCTTGAAAATCAATACCCCAATGATCGAAAAAACGACGGTCTTCTGTAGCAAGAACCGCTTTAATGACAGTGTCAGGCATTTCTTCAACGGGGACAGAGATTGCCGGCAGTGCACCACGGTGCCCAATGGAATTTCCATAGCGATCTAGAAAAAGAATGGAAAAGTTTTTAGGAGAAGACCAATCTGTTTTGGTCAGTTCAAAAACAGAAATGCCCAAAATAGTGAAAAGAGTAAATCCCATCAACCCTAATGTCAGTATTTCATCGAGAACTTCAACGATAAAACGTTTCCATCCTTGAAGATGAAAATTTTGTGAGATGATTTTTGCCTTTTTCCAGAAAAAACTGTTAGCAGAACGAATGTGATAAAGCGCTGTATCTAATCGTGCGTCTAATTCAATGAGAGCAGGACTGTGAAATGGCTTACGGTGTTGCCTTTTCTTTTTTTTAAAAAAATCAAACATTTAAAGAGAGCCTATGGCAAAGAAATACAACCAAACAAATCTACAATAATTATATGGAGTAGAAGTATTTTTTTGCTATAGTGCTAACAGAGAAAGAGTTTATTTTAGAATTATTCATTTTTCGTAAGATAGTGTATTAAGATTTTATTATTTTATCTAATAAATTTTATTCTCATTATTAAAAATATTTTATTTTGAGTTTTTAAAAATTTAAAGTAATGTTAATGCATTCTTCTGTAAGATAGAGGATAAATTATTTCCATTTGTGATTTTTAAATCGACCCAAAAAAGCCATTATTTCTTTTATCCTTTATCAAGGAAGAGAAGAGGTGGGTTAGTGAAATATTTATGATGAAAAAAAAATTCTTGTTCGTAATAATAGCAGCTTTTTTAGGAGCAGATTCTGTTCTAGCTTCTGGGTGTGCTGAAGTAGGTAAGAAGGTTGCTGCGCAAGAGAGCGGGGTTCTCGTCCGTTCAAACCCAGTTGTTCAGGATGGAAAGGGCATGTGTGCAATTGTGATTGTTGTACCAGCCCGTAATGGGGAAAAGTTACGTCGTGTTGAGTTTTTTGTTCCTGCTGATTAGTCTTTGGCAGATGGTGTTGTGATGCGTATCTTAATCGTTGAAGATGATCGGAATCTTCATCATCAATTAGCAGAAGCTGTAAGACGTGCAGGATATGTTTCCGATAGTGCTTTCGATGGTGAAGAGGCTTATTTTTTAGGGAGCACAGAGTCTTACGACGCGGTGATACTTGATATAGGTTTACCGTATATTGATGGTATTCGTGTTGTTGAAAAATGGCGTCAAGAAGGGCACTCCATGCCTGTTTTAATGCTAACGGCGCGAGACCGTTGGTCTGATAAGGTGCACGGTATTGATGCTGGGGCTGACGATTATGTTGTGAAGCCATTTCATTTGGAGGAAGTGATGGCGCGTTTACGAGCATTAATTCGTCGCGCTACGGGACATGCGACAAGTGCATTATGTTGCGGAAATGTTTTGTTGGATACGAAGACGTCCCGTGTTTTTGTGGATGGTCAGTTGATTAAACTAACATCTTATGAATTCAGACTGCTTTCGTATCTCATGCATCATTGTGACAGGGTCATTTCAAGAACAGAACTTACTGAACATCTTTATGATCAGGATTTTGATAAGGACTCGAATACGGTGGAAGTCTTTGTAGGTCGGTTACGGAAAAAGCTTGGAGTGGATTTGATTGAAACTATTCGAGGAATGGGGTATCGCGTGAGAACGCTAGGTGATTAATGAATACTTTCGAAAAGAATAATTGGTGTAGGAGGTTCTTTTTTGTAATTACTCGATCTCTCAGTTTACGTGTTATGGTCTTATCAACATTATGGGTTGTTATTTCTCTTTTATCGATTTCTGCAGTAAGTATTTTATTTTATAAACGTTCAACTGAACAAAGCCTAGAGCGTATTCTTTCTGCTCAACTCTACAGTCTTATTGCAACAGTGACGGTGTCATCGGAAGGTACTTTGAGAGGAGGGGCTGGGATTGATGATATTCGTTATTCTGATCCAACAACAGGATGGTATTGGGAAGTTGTTGCGATATCTCATAATTTAAAAGGAAGATTGACATCCCCCTCATTGGGAACAGGCGAGATATTTACACCAAGTGATGTTGATATACCTTTTGACAATAAGTTCTTTCGCTCTTATCGGATAAAGGGGAACAATGGTCAAAAGCTACAAGTGATAGAGAGTGATGTTGTTCTTGATAATGAAAATCATATTGCACGTTTTCGGCTTGTTGGGAATATCGATGAAGCTCATGCCCAGGTAAAGGAATTTAAGCGAACTTTGCAAATTTTTCTTTGGAGTTTTGGTATCGGGAGTGTCCTTATTAATATTGCTATTATTTTCTTTAGTTTTCAACCGTTGAAGCTTATTCGACGCGCATTGAATGATATTCGCGAAGGAAAAGTTCACTATGTGAATACGGATTTAGTAAGCGAAGTAATGCCGCTTGTACAAGAGATGAATGCTCTCATTAATAATAATCAGCGTATTATTGAGCGATTTCGCACACAGGTTGGTAATCTTGCGCATTCATTGAAAACGCCTCTATCCGTGATTATGAATGAGACAGATAAGATGCGCGGAGAAAAGGCTTGTTTGTTGAGAGAGCAAACGCAAATAATGCAAGCTCAAATCAATCATTATCTTCAGCGTGCGCGGATTGCAGCACAATGCGATAGTATTGTCTATCATACGTCTGTTCGCAGTGTGCTTGAACGTTTGGTGCGGGTTATGAAAAAGCTTAATCCTGAAAAACAAATTCAATTTATTATGGATGTTGATGATATTGTTTTTTCTGGAGAGAAGGAAGATTTAGAAGAAATTATAGGGAATTTGATTGAAAATGCTACTCAGTGGTCTCGAGCAAAGGTTTTGATCTCTTGTTGTTTAGAAGAAAATGTTGAAGAAACAGAATATTTTAGTATCTTTGTAGAAGATGATGGCCCTGGTTTAACAGAAGACAAAATGGAGGAAGCATTAAAAAGAGGGCGGCGGTTTAATGAAAGTAAACTAGGGGCAGGCTTAGGGCTAGCAATTGTTTCAGATATGGTCAGTGAATATGGTGGCAAGCTCTTTTTATCACGTTCTGATTTGGGTGGGTTGTATGCAAAAGTTTTATTACCTAAGATGGGAGAATAACATATTTTCTCCTTAAGCAAGAAATGTCTATAAAGTTTGTAAAGCAGTATTTTCAGATAATACATAAAGAGTAGGGAAACATTGTTTTTAGTTTCTTTGTTTAGTTGATATATATAAGAAAAATGGACAATAGATTTTATAATATTTTCCATGAAAAAATGAATTTTTATCAATTCACATCACTCTTCTCATGAAGAGGGTAAAATGTAAGCGAGACATTCTCTGTTCGTATTGGAAAAAAGTGATATGCTCTTATTAATTTTTGCAGCATTTTTTCTGACTTTTCTGGCAAGTATTCTTTTTCGTTCACTACGTTTTGACGATGAGATAAAGAAAGAATGGAAAGTTCAAACCGTGGATGGTTATAGAAGTCATAAGCATACGATTGAGTTTAACAAGCTTTATATGCATTATAAAAAAAGAAATATTCTTAAGGCTTTAAGTATTTTATTTGTTCTTCTTATGACATGGAATATTTATGGGCTGACAGGCAGTCCAGAAGTGAAAAGTTATTTTTTTAGCGAATTAATGGATAAGGATCCTAAAACTCTTAGTAAGCAAGAAAAGCTTATTCGTTTACAAGTGCTTTTTTTCCGTGCACCTCATGATGGCAAGCTAGCAGATGCGTTAGCGGTAGGGTATCTCGAAGAAAGCCTTTTTCAAGAGGCTGTGAATACTTATTTAGACGCACTTCGTTTGAATGGAGAAACAGCTCCAAGGCTTGTAGGATATGGTTTAGCATTGGTTGGTTATGAAGGGGGAGTGATAACACAAGAAGCACAAAATGCTTTTCAAAAAGCAGCAGATTTAGCGCCAACAGATTTTTATCCACGTTTATTGTTGGCCGATGCATTGCATCAAGCAGGAAAAACTGCGCAGGCAGTGCAATTTTTACAAAGCTTTCTTGATACAATGCCTGAAAATTTTTCAGGACAATCACGTGTTAAAAAAATGATGATTCAGTTACATGATTTATCGAGTGAGCATACAAAGAAAAGCAATCATCGCCAATTGAGATGATGAAATATAAAGAGAAATGCTGTTTAGAAAGACAAGAGAAGTAATCTCTTAGAAGTAGGTGTTTGTGAAGAAGATTGAAGAACAGAAATGAAGAATGTAAAGAGCGTGATATAAGTGGTTATAGGTTAAATAAAAATTGGTTGTAAAACTAAAAAAGGAAGAAAGATATTGATAAGCTTGTTAGCAAAGGTGAGGTATTGGATAAAAAGTTGCACCTATGTAGAAGATGTGCAAAGCTCTTAAAAAATGAAATATCGATACTCATTATAACATATTTAATTTTTTCGTAGAGTGTCTATGAAAAGTCAATCTTTAAAGAATTCTTCTTCGTTGAAGGTTATTTTAGAGCAGCGAAAAAAAAAGCGCTTGCTGATCATATTATTATGTTGTTTGGTTATGACAGTTGCAGCAAGTCTTATAGTGTATGCAATGCGTCATGCGGTCAGTTTTTTTAGAATGCCCTCTGAAATTACAAGAGAAGATATTTTAACGGGGCGCCCTTTGCGTTTGGGTGGCTTTGTTGAAAAGGAGACTGTTCAATATGTTGGAGAGAGAGGCGTTATTTTTTTTGTAACGGATAACAAAAAACATGAAAAAGTGGTTTTCAACGGTGCCTTACCGGATCTTTTTCGTGAAGGTCAGGGGGTGATTGTAGAAGGGCATTTCGATAAACAGGGTTTTTTTGTAGGGACGCGTATTTTAGCAAAACATGATGAAACTTATATGCCTAAAGAAACAGCTGATCGTTTAAAAAAACATTACATTATGGAGAAATAATTCGAGTGTGCTTGTCGAACTGGGTCATATTTTTTTAGCTGCAGCATTTTCAGTAAGCTTATTAGGGGCGTTCTTACCTGCTTTAGGTTTTTGGTGGAGAGAGCGTTTGTTAATGCAAACAGCTGTTCCTCTAACATATATCACTTTTACATTACTGCTTTTATCTTTTTTAGTGATAATTTATGCTTATGTTGTATCTGATTTTTCTGTTTTGAACGTTGTTGAGAATTCTCATTCAGAAAAACCGATGCTCTATAAAATTACCGGTGTTTGGAGCAACCACGAAGGCTCTATGTTGTTATGGGTTTTAAGTCTTGCTTTTTTTAGTGCATTGATGGCCTTTTTTAGCCAACATTTGCCAGAAGATTTTAAGACGCTTGTTTTAATTTGCCAAAGTTGGATTACAAGTGCTTTTCTTTTATTTATTCTTTTTGTATCCAATCCATTTTTACGTGTGAATCCACCAGCATTGCAGGGAAATGGTCTCAATCCTCTTTTACAAGATATCGCATTAGCAATTCATCCACCGCTACTTTATTTAGGTTATGTTGGTTTTTCACTCTGTTTTTCTTTTGCCGTTGCGGCATTGATTATGGGACATGTTGATAGAGTTTGGGCGCGTGGGATTCGTCCGTGGCTTTTACTTTCTTGGTGTTTTTTAACATTGGGTATTATGGTTGGCTCCTATTGGGCTTATTATGAGCTAGGATGGGGGGGCTATTGGTTTTGGGATCCTGTTGAAAATGTTTCGTTTATGCCTTGGCTTTCAGGAACGGCTCTTTTACATTCTGCTCTTGTTCTCGAAAAACGAGAAATATTGAAAAGTTGGACTTTGTTTTTAGCGCTGCTTACTTTTTCTCTTTCTCTGATGGGAACTTTTCTTGTGCGTTCGGGGCTTTTAGTTTCTGTTCATAGTTTTGCTGTTGATCCAGCACGGGGGCAAGCAATTCTTGCGCTTTTATTTTTTTTTACGGGAGCGGCTTTTCTTCTTTTTGCTTTGCGCACCCCTATTTTAAAAACAGAAAGATTTTTTCAACCAATTTCACGTGAAGGGTTTATTGTTTTAAATAACTTGTTACTTACAACAATAACAGCAACAGTATTGATTGGTACGCTTTATCCTTATTTTATTGAGATATTAACAGGACAAAAAATTTCTGTAGGGGCTGCTTTTTTTAACCTTACCTGTGGACCGCTAATGATTTTGCTGTTGTTGTTTGTTCCGTTTGGAACAATGATGGCATGGAAACGCGGTGATTTTCTTGCAGTTTTTGAACGGTTATGGTTTGTTTTTGTATTGGCTACTATCGTCTGTTTTATAATATTTTATGCGACATCTTTGCGTGATATCTTTGCAGTTTTAGGGATTGGGCTTTCAGCGTTTGTTTTTCTAGGCAGTTTAGCGGATCTATGGGGAAAGAGTGGATATGGCAAGAGAGCTTTTTCAATACGCGTTAAGAGATTTCTTGGATTGCCATGGTCTACTTTTGGTGCAGCAATAGCACATATGGGATTAGGTGTTACATTATTTGGTATTGTTTGTGTGGCAAGTTTTGGGCAAGAACGTATTTTAATCATGAACGTAGGGGATAGGGTGACGATAGCGGATAAAACGCTTCATTTTGATGCAGTGTATGAAGGTGTTGGTTTGAATTATTCGGCAATGGAGTTTTATTTTAAAATATATGAAAATAAAAACATTGTGGGTCATGTAACAGCCTCAAAGCGATTTTATTCAAGCCAAAATACATCAACAACAGAAGTTGGTCTTCAAAATCATGGCTTATCGCAGCTATATATTGTACCAGGGCATACCGATAATCGGGGCCTTGTTGTACACATATGGTGGAAGCCTTATGTAATATGTATTTGGTTAGGGGCATTCATGATGGCTGTAGGCGGATGTCTTTCTCTTCTGGGGTATTGGTTTCGCATTGGCATGTACAATAGGGTACTGCTTGCTTTAAATTTTTGGAAAAGACATTGAGATGAAAAAAAATCTTTGGATTTTATTTTTTTTAATTGCAACGTTTCCTTTTCGATTAGCAATAGCAGTAGAGCCGGATGAGATTTTAAAGGATAAGGTTCTTGAAGCGCGAGCACGCCATATTTCATCACATTTACGTTGTCCGGTTTGTCAAAATCAATCAATTGATGATTCAGATGCTGCTCTAGCACGTGATTTACGGCTTTTAATTCGGGAAAGGCTAAAAATGGGCTATAGTAACCAGCAAGTCACTGACTTTCTTGTTGAACGATATGGTGAATTTATTCTCTTGAAACCACCATTGAATAAAATAACTTGGTTTTTATGGTTTTCGCCTTTGATCATCATCATCATTGGCACAAATATCATATTTTTCCACTTAAAACGGAATAATCATGAGAAAATAATGAGTTATCTGAATGAAAAAGACAGTCAAAAATGCCATTGCATTAAAAAAGATGTTACATAAAAGAAAAAATCGGCTCATCTGCAATGAGCATACAATCTTATTATAATTATATTAGGGGATACTGAAACCTTACAAAACTTTAATAATTTAGACAGAAAACGGTAAGGTCTAGTATTTTATAAGTGATCGCAATTGGAATAAAGGTATAATTGAATAGGAGCATAGAGTAAATGGTTAAAAAGGCTTTCTTTAAAACGTTTGTCGCAGTGAGTTTTTCTGCGATATTGGAAAGTGCACTGTTTTTTAGTGGATGTACATCAAGCTTGTTGATGACAAAGGCTCATGCAAGTTCTGTATTTACTTCGTTAATGCAACAACAGGGATTTGCCGATATTGTTGCTCAAGTGAAACCAGCAGTTGTAGCAGTACAAGTAAAGAGCAATAAAAAGAAAGAAGATAGGTTCTTTAGCAACTTTTTTAGTGGTCCAGGATTTGATCAATTACCAGACCAGCATCCTTTGAAAAGATTTTTTAAAGAGTTTTATGATTTTGATAAACCTAAAAATAAATTTCCCCACCAATCACGGAGACTCCGTCCTATTGCTTTTGGATCGGGTTTTTTTATTTCGTCTGATGGTTACATTGTAACCAATGATCATGTGATTTCTGACGGAACAAGTTATACTGTTGTTCTTGATGATGGTACAGAATTGAACGCAAAGCTTATTGGGAAAGACCCCAAAACCGACCTTGCCGTATTAAAAGTAAGTGATAAAAGAAAATTTTCCTATGTTGATTTTGGTGATGATTCAAAGCTTCGTGTTGGGGATTGGGTTGTTGCCATTGGGAATCCATTTGGCCTTGGTGGAACTGTGACAGCAGGTATTGTTTCTGCACGTGGACGTGATATTGGCACTGGTGTGTATGATGATTTTATTCAGATTGATGCTGCTGTTAATAGAGGAAACTCTGGTGGCCCAACATTTGATCTTAATGGAAAGGTTGTTGGGGTTAATACAGCAATTTTTTCTCCTTCTGGAGGAAATGTTGGGATTGCTTTTGCTATTCCGGCAGCGACTGTAAAACAGGTTGTACAACAACTTATTGAAAAAGGTTCAGTTCAACGTGGTTGGTTAGGTGTTCAGATTCAGCCGGTAACAAAGGAGATTTCCGATTCAATAGGTTTGAAAGAAGCCAAAGGTGCTTTGGTCACTGATCCGTTAAAAGGGCCGGCAGAAAAGGCTGGTATTAAAGCGGGTGATGTAATTATTTCCGTGAATAATGAAAAGGTTGCTGATGCACGTGATCTGGCGAAACGTATTGCAAATATTAAACCAGGAGAAACGGTAACCATAGGGATTTGGAGATCAGGTAAGGAGGAAAGTATCAAGGTTAAACTCGCTTCAATGTCTGAAGATGAAAGTAAGAAAGAGGCTTCAAAACATTCAAATGAACGGGGTGATTTAGATGAAACATTGGAAGATTATGGTCTGATTGTTATACCTTCTGATGATGGTGTAGGGGTTGTGGTAACGGATGTCGATACAGATTCAGATGCTGCAGATAAAGGGATACGCCCTGGTGATATCATTGTGACAGTAAATAATAAACCGGTTAAAAAAGTCTCTGATATTGTTAACACAATCAAAAATGCTCAGCAGTTAGGACGAAAGGCTATACTCTTACAAGTGCGAACAAATGATCAAAATCGTTTTGTTGCTCTTCCAATTTTGAAAAAATAAGGCTTTAGTTGTAGGACAAATGTTTATTAAATGTTTGTCCTACAACATAATAAAATAATGGAGATACGTTTTATGAAGATACTCGTTATTGAAGATGATCATGAGACGGGGCATTATCTCGAAAAGGCTTTTTTGGAAGTAGGGCATTCTGTTGATGTTGCTTATGATGGGGATACGGGATACGCTTTAGCGACCACGGAAAATTATGACGTTATGGTTGTTGACCGAATGCTTTTGCATCGTGATGGCCTTTCTATTATTGCTGAATTGCGTGCTAAAGGCAATGAAACACCGGTTCTTATCCTTTCGGCTTTAGGGCAAGTTAATGATCGTGTAACGGGGTTGCGTGCAGGGGGAGATGATTATTTGACAAAGCCTTATGCTTTTTCTGAACTTCTTGCGCGTGTTGAAGTTTTACAACGGCGGAAAAATCCTAAAGAAGCAGAAACTGTTTATTGTGTAGGTAATCTTGAACTTGATCGGCTAGCACATACGGTAAAACGGGGTGATAGAAACATCCTATTGCAACCACGAGAGTTTCGTTTACTTGAATATTTGATGCGCTATGCGGGGCAGGTTGTTACACGCACTATGCTTTTGGAAAATGTTTGGGATTACCATTTTGATCCACAAACGAATGTCATTGATGTCCATATCTCCCGTTTGAGAGCCAAAATTGAAAAAGATTTTGATGTTCCCCTTCTCCATACCGTGCGTGGAGCTGGATATATGCTGAAAGCACCAGATAACAAAGCATGAATCGTTTGATTAATATAATGCGCACGACGGCGCTAAGGCTTTCAGCACTTTATATTTTATTGTTTGGCTTGGTGGCAACAGGGCTTTCTATTTATATGACGGCATTTTCTGCTTCATTGTTAACAGAGCAAACTGAACAGGCTTTACATGAAGAATTAAAGTATATTGAAAATGCTTATAATTATGGGGGATTATCCTTATTAATGCGCACTATTGATTATCGTTCAAGACAACCAGGAGCATTTCTTTATCTTGTCACGGATTCTATGGGGCGTATTTTAGCAGGAAATGTAGCACGTATTGAATTAGGTCTTTTGAATCAGAGTGGTTTTATTTCTACCTCTTTTTTGTATTCTCGTTTTGGAGAACATGGCAAAACAAGTGAACATCGCGCTTTGGCGGTTATTGTTGATTTACCTAATGCTATGAAGATTCTTATAGGACGCGATTTGGATGAGCCAGAACGTTTTGCAGTGGTTATTCGTAAAGCTGTGATCATTGCACTTGCTGCGATGGTTGGAGGCGCTTTACTCATATGGTTTTTTGTTGGCAGGAGAGCTTTACAAAGGATTGATCATGTAACGGCTGCATCACAGCGCCTGATGGATGGTGATTTCAGTGGGCGTTTACCTGTTTCTGGAGTAGGGGATGAGTTTGATCGATTGTCAACTAATCTTAATGTTATGTTAGACCGCATTGAAGAGTTAAATATTGGTTTACGTCAAGTATCAGATAATATTGCTCATGATCTGAAAACGCCGTTAACGCGTCTTAGAAATCGCGCTGAAGAAGCGCTTTCAGGAAATAAGACAAAGCTTGAATATCGTCAGG
This sequence comes from Bartonella sp. MR63HLJHH, assembly GCF_042194155.1. Classification (NCBI taxonomy): domain Bacteria; kingdom Pseudomonadati; phylum Pseudomonadota; class Alphaproteobacteria; order Hyphomicrobiales; family Bartonellaceae; genus Bartonella; species Bartonella sp. MR63HLJHH. The sequence goes on along the minus strand of NZ_JBHIMN010000003.1, from coordinate 201,068 downwards.
TCCTTGATAGGGTTATTGCAGAATCAGATCAACTTATTTGTACGTTCAATGCGATTTTAATGATTTCACGTATTGAGGCCAGCAGTGCAATTGAGCATCTTGAAATGATGAATATGAAACTGATCCTTGAAGATGCTGTTGAGATTTACGAACCTTTTGCTGAAGAGTCAGGTGTTTTACTTCGGTTGGGGAATATATTTGATAAAGAGCTTAAGTTGAATCGTGAGCTTGTTGCACAATCAATTTTTAACCTTATAGATAATGCCATTAAATATGCTTCTAAAGGTAAAAGGAAAGCGGAGGTTTGCTTATCAATGGAATATCGTGATGAACATTTGTTAGTTGTTGTGAGTGATAATGGACCAGGAATAGCAGAGGATAAACTTGAAAAAGTGACAGAACGATTTGTTCGTCTTGAAGAAAGCCGTACACAACCTGGGTTTGGGATTGGTTTAAGTATAGCAAAAGCAGTTATGAAGCTTCACGGGGGTGAATTGTTACTTGAAAATGCAAATCCAGGGCTTAGGGCTGTTTTGTTATTTCCTTAAAGACATTTTTCTTCACTTTTCTCTTTTCATACGTAACAACTATTTTAAAAGTATAAAGCAATAGAAAGGAAGGCAAAATGCTTTTCAAGGGAGCGCAGACGAAACAAGCTTTTTTAAAAACACAGCTTCTCCCTTTATGCCCTCTCGATAAAAGTGGTTCCCAATGGTTAAAAGACATGGAAGAACAAGCAAGGAAAGAAGGTTTAGAATCGCTTGTTTCCCTTATTTCAGAGAGTGGAACGCAGATAGTTTTTATCAGTTCGGTTATGACCTTATCTCCTTTTTTGCGTGAGGTTTTAATTGCCAATCCATCATATCTTAGTGCTTTATTAAATGTTGATATAGAAACAAGGCTGAGCGAAATTATAGATGATATTACGGCTATTGATAAGGATGAATCTATAAATGAAACTTCATTGATGGCTGCTTTAAGGCGCAAAAAACGAGAAGCGCATGTTCTCATTGCTTTAGCTGATTTGAGTGGTGTTTTTACTTACGAAGTTTCATGTGTTTGGTTGACACGTTTGGGCGAAGCAGCATTAAGTGTAGCGCTGCGTTTTCTATTAAGAGAAGCGCATGATCATGGTAAGATCAATTTATTAAGCCGTGAAAATCCAGAAAAAGACTGTGGTTTAATTATTTTAGGGATGGGAAAATTAGGAGCAGGGGAACTTAATTATTCTTCTGATATTGATCTTATTGTTTTCATTGATGAAACATCACCTCATATTGGTAATCTTTCTGAAAGTGTTGACGTATTTTCTAAAATGGTACGCCGATTAATCCGTATCATTCAAGAACGCACTGCGGAAGGATATGTTTTTCGTCTTGATTTTCGGCTTCGTCCAGATCCAGGATCAACTCCTTTGGCTTTACCAGTAAGGACTGCCTTGCGGTATTACGAAGGGCGTGGGCAAAATTGGGAACGAGCAGCCATGATTAAAGCACGTCCAGTTGCTGGCGATAAGAGGGCAGGTTTTAACTTTCTTAAAGAGCTTTTTCCCTATGTGTGGCGGAAATATTTAGATTACGCTGCTATTGCTGATATTCATTCGATCAAACGTCAAATTCATGCGCATAAAAATTACGGTCAAATTGCAGCTTATGGGCATAATATAAAGTTAGGTCGTGGTGGTATTCGTGAGATTGAGTTTTTTGTTCAGACACAACAGCTCATTGCTGGTGGGCGTTTTCCTCAATTACGTGGACGCCAGACAGTTGCAATGTTAGCAGAACTTCACACGCTTGGTTGGATCAGTGAGAAAACCAGAAATAGCCTTATAAAAAGTTATGCTTTTCTTCGAAATGTGGAACATCGTATTCAGATGCTTTTCGATGAACAAACACACCTTCTTCCAAATGATATTGCTCAATTCACAAGTGTTGCCTATTTAATGGGTTATCAAGACAGCAGCAGTTTTATCCGTGATTTATTAAAAACACTTCAGGTTGTTGAAAAACATTATGCAGCACTGTTTGAGAATGAGCAAGAACTTGGTTTAGAAATTGGTAATTTAGTTTTTACAGGTGAAGAAGATGATCCGGAGACATTAATAACGTTAAGCCGTTTAGGCTTTGAAAGAGCAAGTGATATTTGTCGTATTATGCGTACTCTCCATTGTGGTCGTTATAAAGCAACGCAATCAGCCGAAGCACGCGAGAGATTAACGGAATTAACACCAGCTCTTTTGAAAGCTTTTGGTGGGACAAAACGAGCTGATGAGGCGATGTTGCGTTTTGATAGTTTTTTACAGGGCTTACCTTCAGGAATTCAGCTTTTTAGTCTTTTGCAGTCTAATCCCTCTCTTTTGGATATGCTTGTCCTTATTATGGGCGCTGCTCCACGTCTTGCAGAAATTATTACACGCAGATCCCATGTTTTTGATGGAATGTTAGATCCGAATATTCTTTCAGAATTACCAACAAAAACGTATTTAGAAAAACGGCTTGAATATTTTCTTGAAAATATCTTTCCTTATGAGGAAATTCTCGATCATTTAAGAATTTTTGCAGATGAACAACGTTTTTTGATTGGTATTCGAATTTTGAATGGTGCAATTACAGGAGAAAGAGCGGGTTTTGCTTTTACTGCGCTTGCTGATCTTATGATTACAAAAACATTTGCTGCCGTTCAAGAGGAATTTTCTCGTCTTCATGGTAGTGTTAAAGGGGGGCGTGTTGGCATATTGGGTATGGGGAAGCTTGGAAGTCGCGAATTGACGGCAGATTCCGATGTTGACCTCGTTTTGCTTTATGAACACGATGATGATGCAGAAATATCTGATGGAGAAAAGCCTCTTTATATCTCTCAATATTATACGCGTTTAGCACAGCGCCTCATTTCTGCTTTATCCACTCTTACAAGCCAAGGTGTTCTTTATGTCGTTGATTTAAGGTTACGGCCGTTAGGCAATAAAGGACCTGTTGCTGTTTCTTTTCCATTTTTTAAAAAGTATTATCGCCAAGAAGCATGGATATGGGAATATCTTGCTTTAACAAGGGCTCGAGGCATTGCAGGAGATCCTGATTTTTTACAAAAGCTAGAAAATGAAGTGTGTGCAATTATTGCTATTTCTCGTGATAAGAAGGAAGTTGCAAAAGAAGTATGTGAAATGCGTTCCTTGATTGCAAAAGAAAAGCCGCCAAAAAATCAATGGGATTTAAAAACGATGTCTGGTGGCATTATGGATTTGGAGTTTATTGCTCAATTTTCTCTTATTACGCATGTCATTGAGTTTCAAATTGGAGCAACAACAGCTGATATTTTAGATCACTTACCAAACAGTTTTCTTAATCAGTCATGTATTGCTGATTTACATTATGCCTATCGTCTTTATACAAATTTGAGTCAAATTATACGGCTTTGCTTAAATGATTCTCTTGATCCCAATAATATGCCACCTGGATTAAGTGACCTTTTGTTAAATAGTGTTGGGGAACCTGATTTGCTTCGTGTTGAAAAGTTAATTGCAGAAACTGGGCAATTGGTCTGTTCAGTTTTTACAAAAATCATGAAACATTAAAATAATTCTATAAGAATAATAAAAATTATTAATTCCATTTTTATATATTAATTTTTGTCTTTTATTTCATTACACGCTTGAGAGGGTTAGAGTGAAGTTCTCTACTGATTTCTCAAGTGTGATGAAAAAAATTCTCTGTTAAATGTGCCATTCTAGGTGTCATTCTTTATACAAAAAGCGATGAGTGACGAGTTTAGTGAATGATATTCTTTATGAATCTTATCTCCTGTATATGAAAAAGCATATGGGTCATTTATTAAGCAGCAGTATATCAGATACATTTATGAATTAAGAGATATTCAACACAAGAATATATGCAAGAGTATTTTGATCGTATTTGATCGTACAGATTTATATAAAAACTTATAGAGATTATGTCTCATTACACTAATAATACCAACATATTGAAATCAATATGATAAAAAGCTTTATTGATTACATACCTCATTTTTTCAAAAAAATGACATTATAATTATTTGTATAATTATTTGTATAATTATGGATAATAATGATTAATATGAAGCTATAAAAGATAATATGTAATAATTAATGGAAATACAAAGCATATTTAAAGTTTTTTATAATATTATTTATTAAAACTACTTTTATTTTTTTGTAACTGTGTCATTTTTGCTATAGATTTTTTAAAAAAAATGTGAAACGATTTACTATTATTTATGTATCACATTAGCTTTTAGGGGAGCAATTATGATTACAAAGTATTTAGTCTCAACATCTATCTTTTCTTTAATTTCAATTTCTGTAGTACAAGCGGCGGATGTCATTACTCCTGAACAGCCTGTTCCTGTTATTGCAGTTCCTGCTTTTTCTTGGACAGGATTTTATCTTGGAGGACAGATTGGTAGCTTTTCAGGTAAAACAACTGCAAGTTATTTAAAAGATGAGACGGGGATATGGAATCCAATTGGAAAGGAGGATTTACCTAAACTTTCTGGTTTTATAGGGGGAGTTTATGCAGGTTCCAATATTGATATCGATAATGGTTTTATTATAGGTATTGATACGGATATTATGTGGGCTGATAAAAAGAGTACAAAAGACATTAATCGACCAAAAAAAAGTCAAACTGAAGAAGCTTCTTCAGAAGAAACAAATCTAACAAGAGATTCTCATGAGGAGGATTCGGCAATACCTATTGAAGCTGTACGCCATACTTTAAAACAAAAATGGGCTGGTGCTACGCGGGTGAAAGTTGGTTTTGCGATTGAGCGTGTGATGCCTTATGTTTCTGGTGGGGTTGCTTATACGCAGCTTCAGAATATTTTTGGGTTAGTTGCTGATAGCAACAACAGAGCAGTTAATTTTTCTGATTGGTTGCATGATGAAAAAAAGACCATGATTGGTTATACCCTCGGGGGTGGTGTTGATTTTGCAATGACTGATAATGTTATTGTGCGTGCAGAATACCGTTATTCAGATTTTGGTAAAAAGAAGTTCGTGCATGATAAATTTGAAATGGGCTACAAGACAAACGATTTCCGCGTAGGTGTAGCTTATAAATTTTAAATTTTTGCAGAATTAAAAATTCAAAAGTCTCATTTTCGAATGAGGCTTTTATTTTTTAGATATGTGCTGGAAAATATCCTTCACTCAAAAGAGCTACTATTTTATTCGAACAATACTTTGATTTGTAAATATAATTTACCTTTTTATGTTGAGTGAGAGCCCCAAGTATCATAAGATTTTCTCATTTTTAACCTATACCATGTTGAACCAATCAAAACCATGTTTTTTGTACGTCAAAGGAGGGAGAGCCGTGAGATAAAAAACATTAAAGAAAGAATAAAAATGCCTCTTATGAACCATCTCAAGTGCCAAAGGCTGTCGCTAGATTGGGGGTGGCAAAGTGTGAGATTTGATACTAGTTTGCTTTTTCATAAATGTAAAGATGGTGCTACTAAATGGACTTATCATCACATTATTCATAGGTGCCATGGGGAAATGGATTTGGGTGCTTTAAAAGATGCTTTTTTAACAAACACATGAATTGGCAACTTAATGGCGTTTTGTTTTATTTGAAATACCTTTCATACAATCGACTTTTCTGTTTTTCGTTATCGTAAAATATTTTATTTAATATTATAAATAATAATTTATAGTAATAAAATAATTATAAAGAGTATTATAAAGTGATTTATAGGAAAAATAGATAGAAAATTAGAAATTTATCGAGACATAAAAAACATTGTTACCTATGCCTGTTATCGAAATAGAATCTATAATTTTTTATAAATCTTTTAAATGTACGATAATAAATGTCGAGTGAAATAAGAGAGAATAATTTCAAATCTATTTACGATAAATCAATCAGCATCGTTTGTTTATCAATTACAAATAGGTTGGGTTATTGAAATTATATACTTTAGTTATTATTGGGATTTTTTAGTCATTGATTTTCAGGTATAGAAGCTGAATAAGCTTCTCTATTATTCTATAAAATATCATCACTGTAGTGATATAAGGATTTTATGCATTAGATGCTTTTGGAGGAGTGTATGATGAAATTCAAGGCGGGATTTGTGTGTAGAGCTTTGTGAAGCAAATCACATGCACAATTAGCAGGTGGAATCCGTGCGACAAGAATCTGGATTATTTATAGATCAGGTGTGGTAGAAATTTTCGTCCTTTAGGACGGGAAGGAAGTAAACCAATGAGTTTGTAAAGCCAGTCATATAAGAGGGGTAGCAGATGGAATTCTCTGAGAGAAATTGATTTATCGACAGAGAAAGTGGAACTTTGTCGTTTAAAGAGAAATAAGAATTATGATTTCCAAAGGGATATGAAATAAAAATACTTTCGTTTTTGGTTGTTTTGGCAACTATGAAGGTGTTTAAAGATTAATTGTTTCAGTACATGCAATCTCGTTTTGGGGGGTTATAATGCTATAACGTTGCAATTGGCAGTGCCATTGATTTTGTAAGCGTTCAATGGAAAATAAATTAAAGCCTGCGGGTGGTTTTTTATCACCAAAAGCTTGTGATGCGGAAGGAACACCAACAATAGGAATTTTTTTTATAGGTCCTTCAATGTAATTCAATGTAGGTAAATGAGTATGTCCGTGAAGAATAAGTTCGCAACCGTGATATTTGATAACGTCTAGAAAACGTTTTATATCTCGTAGTTTTTTATGCCAAGATGTTGCCTTGGGAAAGGGGGGATGGTGAATCATGACGACACGAAAAAGGTTACGCTGTGCTGCTTCCTTTAAAAAGAGTGGTAAAGTTTGCGCTTGTATTTTACCAAAATAACCAGAAGCTTGAAAAGGTGGTGTCGCGATGGCTGAAGAAGTTGCTATAATGGCGACATTTTTGCGAATGCGCATATAAGGAAAAAGAAAGGCGCTTTTTTGAGGGACGTCACCTGTGATCCAAGGTTTAAAAAGAGTACATGCTTTTTGGAAAGCACCGCGGACATAGGCGTCATGATTTCCAAATGTCAAGGAAATATCTTGAGGTTGTCCTAAGTTAAGTAGCCAACGATGTGCTTGTTCAAATTCCTTATCTAGAGCAAGATTCACAAGATCACCAGAGATCACAAGATGATCAGGTTTTTTTTTGTTTAAGGCATCTATTAAAGTTTCTAGGACATTTGTTACCATTTGACTCTTACGTTTTCTTTGCCAATTCAGATAACCGGTAAGACGCTTTCCAGAAAGTTCAAAAAGGGAAGGTTGCGGGAGAGGGGAAAGATGTACATCCGATATATGGGCAAGATAAAACATAAAAGCTCGTAGAGTATTAAAAATGATTTAGAGCATAAGCATAAGATAAGTTGATACTTAAAGGCAAGAAGGATTGTAAAATGAAAAATAGCTTGTTGAAAATATGAGAAAATTCTTTGAAGAATTAACGCTGTATTGTATTTTTTATGAAAAGAGCAACATAATACAACATATCATTCTTGGCAATTGATATGTCTTTTGTATGATGGGATAGACTTTAAAATGATGATCATAAAGTTTTAAGACTTTTAAATAGCTTTTATACGACTACACATTATCATAAAAAATCTAATTATTCAGTATAAAATGCAAAAGAATGTATTGTATTTATCAGGAATTTTTACGGTTTTGGGCTGCCATGTATTGCTTTTAATGGGAGATTTTTTCACGCAAAACAGAACGATTCAAGAGGAATATCCCAAATAAAATATCATTGTGCTGTACATTCATATATTTGTTTTGAAGAGATATTTCCCAGTGCGCTTGATTCCATTTCACGAAAGTTCTCAATACTATGAAAAGCCCCGTTTATAAGGCTTATTATGCGCCACCATTTTACATTTATACAAGGTGCAAAGTAAAACCATTATACTATTCCCCTCCCAATTTTGTGAAAATCCTTGCTTTAAGAGGATTCATAAGAGGTACTTTACTCTTTTCTTCAATGGTTTTTATTCATACAGACCTCTTTTAATGATGTGCAAGCGAGTGATTTTAATTAATTTAATATAGAAAGTATTACAAAAAAGAAAAATCCTACAGGGAATAATGACTCAATATGACTATAATGATAAATTATCATTATAGATCAATGTTTTTATCTAATTGTAAAAGACAAGAAAATACACAAAAAAATAAGCTAAATTTTAAGACTATTATACGAAATTTCAGATTTTTCAACGGCTTTCACGATACCACATGCTGCTCAACAGTAAAAGGCAAGCAAGCAGCGCCAAGAAACCAGAAAATATCGAAAAATAAAAGGTATTAATTAAACGGGTTTCTGTCGCTTCTTTCAGAATAATTGAATGTGCTGGGGAAGAAGACGGGTTTATTTTTGATTGAATCAGCTTGAATGGAGGAAGATGAATGTTTTCTTTTCCCTCAGGATGTAACCGTCCGATATAACCACCGGTGTGTTTAATAATGGGGGCTAGTTTTTCTTGTGTTGAAATTAAGTCAAACAATTCAAGATTATCGAGCATCCCTACAGAAGAAAGTATTGTTAAATCGCCATTTTTAATGGTAAAAATTCCTGTTTCATTAGTGGTCCCAGTTGCGCTGAAGAGACCTTCTTGCTCTTTGGTGAGAGTGATATGTTCTTTTTTTCCAGAAGGAAAGGTTATTTCAGCGGGTTCTGGATGGTCTTTTAGAGTTTGGCGGTGAATTGTTAAATGATGATGGCTGCTAGTTGCACTTAATTTTTCTTCCTCAAGCTCTGGTTCTTTCATGAGCCAATGGGCAATACGACGATAAAGAGCTGCATAAGGACCGCCGCCTTCGAAACCTCGTGCCCAAAGCCAACTTTCATCGGAGAGCAACATGCCTACACGTCCTTTATCAACATGCGCGAGAAGTAAAAGTGGTTGTTCATCGGCTCCTTTCATGAGGGCGATTCCGTTATTTATGTTTTGAATAGCAATTTGTCGCAACCATTGCCCCCATTGAGAAGCTGGAAGGTTAAGTGTTGCAAGGCCCCTTGTGACAGGATGGCGTTCACCTTCTTTGGTTAATGTGGGGCGAAAAGGCTTTTCAATAATAGTTCCATTGGGCAATGCCGGTAGAATGCTTATTAAAGGTGTTTTCGCAAGTGAGTTGTTTTTTGTAAATTCAGGTCCTGTTACCATCAGCAATGCACCCCCCTTTTGTACATATTGGGCGATATAATCATAATAGATTAAGGGTAGGGCAGCAGAGTGCTGGTAGCCATCAAGGATAATGAGATCAAAGTTATTAATCTCTTCAACAAAGAGTTTTCTTGTCGGAAAGACCACCAAGGATAATTGGCTTAAGGGCGTATTATCTGCTTTGGTGGGAGGACGTAAAATAGTAAAGTGAACAAGATCAATATTGGAGTCACCTTTCAAAAGGTCTCGCCATGTCCGTTCTCCATTATAAGGAGCACCTGAAATAAGAAGAACGCGTAAATTTTCTCTGATTCCTTCAATGATTGTTATGGCGCGGTTGTTTTCAAAGCTTAGTTCACCTTTGTGTGGATCGGTTATCACTTGGATAATATTTTTTTCAGCATGAGGAAGGGTAATTTCAGTTTGAAAAATCACGCCAGGAGTTACAGAATAATGGCCAATGTTTTGTCCATTGACGCTTAGTGTAATATTTGCTTTCTGTGGTATTGTTTTTTTGGCGGGGCCTTTATCTTCTACCAAAATGGAGAGCGTTTGTGGTTTGTTGACAAGGGCAAAGCGTGGAGGAGAAATAAACTTGATTTGGCGATCAAATTCATCTGAGTGTCCTGTAATCAGAGCATTGAGAGGTGCTTTATGATGAAGGTCTGAAATGGAAGGGATGTCATGTACTTGTCCATCGGTGATAAAAATGGTTCCTGCATAACGAGAGGACGGCACATCAGATACTGCTTGTGTTAAAGCATCAAACAAATTCGTTGAGGGCGCATACTGATTATCAGCAAGTTTTCCAGCTTCAATAAAGCGTGGTTCAAATTGTGGATAATGCGCCAATGCTTGCGTTAATTGCGCGCGCGCTTCATCACTATCGTTTGTACGTGTTCCAAATGTTTGGCTTTTGCTGCGGTCAATGACAATACCTACTGTGCTTTTCAGTGGTTCGCGCTGTTCTTTTATGATCATTGGATTGAGCAAAGCAAGGATGAGGGCGCTTAATGCCATCAGACGAAATAAAGAACCTTGACGTTGCGTAACAAGACCAACAACGACAAAAAGCATCGATATTCCACTTAAGAACAGAATCCAAATGAGTGGTAAAAAAGGCTGAAAAGTGAAAAATGATATCATTGCCTTCTTTCTCTTTTAAAGCGTTCCAAGAGTGCTGGAACATGAACTTGGTCCGCTTTATAGTTTCCTGTAAGAACATAAAGGACAATATTTAAACCTGCACGAAATGCCCATAGACGTTGCATTGGATCATTGGGAACAAGGGGATATTTCCATGTCCCTTTTTCATCCAGTGCCCAAGCACCGGCAAAGTTATTGGCGGTGATGAGAAGAGAACTTACATTATCACCGCTAGCAAGAGAATTTTTATTTTTTTTGTTTGTTGATGAGGATTCAATCCATAAAGGTGAACCACGGTAGAGACCAGGAAAATCTGGCATAATATAAAAAGAACGTGCAACAACATGATCCGTTGATGCTGGCTCAATGGATGGAATATTTAACTCTTTTAAGATATCTCGTAATCGTTGCGTTTCTGGAGTGGCATCTCCTTCAAGATTAAGATTGCTCTTTATCTGATCGCGTGTGTCAAATAAAATTGTTCCCCCATGTTTCATAAAGTTATTTATTTTTTCAAGACTTTTGGGAGTAGGTATAGGACTCTTAACATCAATTGGCCAGTAAATAAGAGGATAAAAAGAGAGTTCATCTTTATCGAGATCAAGTGCTGTAACAGAGCCTGGGGTAAGCATTGTACGTTCTGCGATAAATTGACTTAACGCTTCTAGACCACTTTTACTCGTTGTATCAATTTCATGATTATTGGTTATAACATAGGCAAGATGTGTTGCACCAGCAGCTTGTACACTATCATGATGATTTTCTTTCGTTTGTGCATAAAGAGTTGGATCATATGAAAACAAGGCAATAAGACTTATAAAAGGGAGGAGAAACATATTACGCCGTTTCATGAAAGAAAAAATATCTCCCATCCATAAAATGAGAAAATTGTCAAAGGCGAATAATAAGATGGCTAATCCTAAAAGTGGACCGATAAGATTTTTTTCTTTTGTATCGTAAGATAAAGGGCTTTTATTAAGAGAAGTTGGCAATGATGATTGTTTCATCAAGTGCGACGAACGAGTTAAGAGATTGAGTGCATAAAAATCGCTTTTGACACCATAAAGTCCTGGGGGAGTATTATAGGAAGGATGGGGTGGATTTTGAGAGTCAAAGACCAGTGGAACAACATGAGAGGGCGGTACTTGTAATTGTCCGTCAGCGGTTATGGTTCGCCACGGGTTTTGTACCATTGTTCTTTTTTCTCTGTGTGTTAGGTTTGTGTTTTCGTTAGACCCTAATGTGATTAGTTTTTGCAACATTTGTGCAAAAAAGCCAGAAAGAGGAAGATTAGACCATGTGGGGTCAGGAGCAACATGAATGAGAATGAGGGTTCCTTTACCACGTTTTGCTGCGGTAATAAGAGGGGTTCCATCCGAAAGGCTAAGCCACGTTTTTTCAAAAAGATCTGGGGTTGGTTCTGCGAGGATTTGGCGCGAGACAGTGACATCTTCTGGAAAAGGAAGATCAAAGAAAAAGCTATTTTTTGCAAAAGGGGCAAGCTTTTGTGGTTTCGTCCAAGACATAATACTTCCAAGGAAACGTTGCCCCTGACGTAGCGGTATCGGAAGGAGACTATCATAATGTTCTGCACTACTGAGTTTTTCTCCTGCAAAGCGGATGAGTGTTCCCCCTTTATTCACAAAATCAGAAAGTTTTTTTTCTGCTTTTTCAGGCATGTTAACCATGTCGCTCATAATGAAAACAGATGGATTTTGTTTAAGCAAATAATCAATATCCGTTGAAAGCTCTCTTCCACCGGCGGTTATAAGCTGTGTATATTTCTGTAATGCTTTGATAATGTAATAAAATGGAGAAAGTAAAGGCTGTGCCATTTCATTGGTATCGGGTGATAGAAGAGCAACACGGCTTATCTTGTTATGGCTGTCTACCAAGAAAGTTGCAGCAGCATGGTTTTGATTATTCATTTTTATCCAAGCGATATCATTACGTAGTTCAAGTGGTACATCAAAAGGAACAAGAGCTGTTGTTTCTCCTTCAGAGAAATTTTTCGTAAATTGACCGAGAAGTTGATTGTTTGAATCGTAGAGGTTGAGTGTAGCGGAAGTTTTGCCGTGTGTTGTTGAGCGGATAATACGCGCGACCATGCTTCCATCGTTATTTTCTACGGATGTTATGCCGATTAAATCGGAAATATCAGCCAAATACCATAAGAATTTTTCAGGTTTTAATTCTTCAAGCAAAGCAAAAGCTTGCTCATCTTCATTTGTTTGTAATCCATCACTTAAATAAGCAACATCAAGAGGTTTTCCTTTGGTTATTTTTCTGAGTTTTTTCAGTGCGTGCACACGGTTGACAGGCCAAGGACGCGGTTGCAAATGCATTAAATGCTGTTTTATAATCTTGGCGGGTTGCGGCTCTATATTGGAGATATCATTTTCAGCCGTTGCAATAAGATAAATATTTTTTTGCTGTTTTTCTGCCTGAGCAAGGAGCATTTCAGCGATAGAGATGCGCTTTTTCCATTCTTTTACAGAAGCCCAACCATTATCAATAATGAGTGCAAGGGGTTGAGATCCGGAAAAGCTGATTGGTTTTTGATCCCACGTGGGGCGTGCTAACGCTATGATAACAAGTGCCGCTATGGTTAAACGCAACAAGAGCAACCACCAAGGTGTATGTTTTGCTGTTTCCTGCTGATGAGTTGGTTTGGGTAAGAAGCGTAACGGAGGAAAAAGCTCTTTACGCGGAGATGGAGGAGTTATCCGCAACAGCCACCAAATGACCGGTAGGAACAAAAGCCCTAGTAACAGAAAGGGAGCAGCAAAACTCAAAGGGCCCTCCTTTTTTGCAATGGAGAGTCGCCCATTGTATTTGCAAGATGAAAAATGGTCTCTGTTAAAGGTTGATCCGTTTTACTAACGTGATAAGACCATCCTTGACGTGCGCAAAAATTTGCCAACTCTTGTCGCCTTGCGTGATATAGTTTACAATAGCTCTTACGAAGATCTTCTGCTTTTGTGGAAACATGTTTCTCTTTCGTTTCAGGATCAAAAAATTCTGTGTGACCTGCGTAGGGAAAGCTTTCTTCTGCGGGATCAGAAATTTCAATTAAATGAGCTGTCACCTGTTTTGTAGTTAAAACGGTTAAATGTTGGATGATTTTTTCAGGATAGTCGAGAAAATCACTCATTATAACGACATGTGAAAAGCGTGTAATCGTTGAAAAATCCGGAAATGAATTTTCATCTGAATGATTTTCTAAAGCAAAGGCTATTAGCTCTACGACATTGGATGTCATTGTGGGGGACATTAAGTTTGGAATAGCAATATGTTCGCCACTGCGAGCAAGAAGTGATGCTAGGGTAAGGGTAAGAATAATGGCATGATTACCTTTAGAGATTTTAGAAAAGCGCGAACAGTAATGCATTGATGCGCTCTGATCAGGACAGAGCCAAACGGTTTGTGTCATTTGCCATTCGTGTTCGCGGAGATATGTATTTTCATCACGCGCTGAGCGCCGCCAATCAATGCGGGTAATGGATTCTCCTTCAACATAGGGACGAAATTGCCAAAAGTTTTCCCCATTACCGCGTTTGCGTTGTCCATGCCATCCGGTTATCAGTGTATTAGCGATATGACGTGCTTGTAAAAGGAAATATGGCATTTTGCCAGTATCCTTATCCAGTTCATTTGCCAGCGACAATGGAGGCTTTTGTAAAACTTTTTTGCCAATAGCCATTCAAAGAGCATCTTTCACAAGGTTATTGATAATATCTTTTACAGTTACATCTTCAGCACGGGCAGAAAAATTAAGAGCCATGCGGTGTTGTAATACGGGATAGGCCAATGCTTCAACATCATCAAGTGAGGGGGCTAAGCGTCCATAATAAAGAGCACGGGCGCGAACACAAAGTGAAAGGGCTTGTGATGCCCGTGGACCAGGTCCCCAAGAAACATAAGTATTAGCAAGGCTATTGTCTTTATGAGGGCGAGTTGAGCGGACAATTTTTAAAATAGCTTCGATCACATTTTCTGAAAGAGGCATTTTGCGAACGATATTTTGAATTTTTTGCAATTTTTTGGCGGACAAAATTGGTTTTGCATTTGATTTCTTTTCTTTTGTTGTTTCTAAAATGATCCGTCGCTCTGTTGTGAGGTCAGGATAGTCAATATCGATTTGCATCAAAAAGCGATCCAGTTGTGCTTCAGGAAGTGGATAAGTCCCTTCTTGTTCGAGAGGATTTTGCGTTGCAAGAACATGAAAAGGTTGTGGCAAATCATAACGGATACCTGCAACAGTAACATGATATTCTTGCATAGCTTGTAAAAGGGCTGACTGTGTCCGTGGGGAAGCACGATTGATTTCATCGGCCATGAGAAGTTGCGTGAAAATAGGACCTTGAATGTACCGAAAAGAACGTTTACCGTCTTTATCGGAATCCATAATTTCAGAACCAATAATATCCGATGGCATTAAGTCAGGAGTAAATTGGATGCGTTTTTCATCAAGCCCTAAGACTGTTCCCAATGTTTCAACAAGACGTGTTTTTGCAAGTCCTGGAGCACCGACAAGAAGGGCGTGACCACCAGCAAAAATAGAGATTAAAGCATATTCGATTACCTGACTTTGCCCAAAAATAACTTTGTCAATTTCTTGTTGTAAAATATCCAATTCTTTGTGTGCCATATCAATATCATCAATAATGACTTGAGCCTCATGATTGATATTGACCTTTTTTACAGAATTGGATGATAGATCATGTTGACTCATATTTCTTCCTTAAGGCGTTTGTCGCAAAAATGGTAATTTTCTCTGCATGATAATGGATATTTTATTGTTTGTAACAGAAAATGAGAAGAAATGAAGTATCATATGCCATTTTTTTCATATTCGTATACAAGAAGAGAAAAGTTTTTTTTGGAAGGAATAGACGTGTTTTATAAGGGATGTCTTAAAAATTTTGTTTTATGAAGAGAGTTCTTTAAAGCAATGAAGACAACTTTTTTGAAAGGTTAAAGGGTGAATATAAGACAGGACTTCAAACAGGTTGCGTGGTTACAACAAAAGGATATCCAAACACTTCTTCGTGTTTTGTCTTTGGAGGGAGAAGAGGCGCGTATTGTAGGGGGAGCAGTGCGCAATCAACTGCTAGGGCAGCCTATTAGTGATATTGATATTGCAACAACTTGTTTGCCGCAACAGGTTATTACACGTGTAGAAGAAGCAGGATTTAAAGCTATTCCTACAGGGATTGCTTTTGGTACAATAACAGTAGTTGCTCATTCATGTTCTTATGAGGTTACAACGCTTCGCTGCGATATTGAAACAGATGGTCGTCATGCAAAAGTGGCATTTGGTCGTGATTGGAAAAAAGATGCTGAACGGCGGGATTTTACGATAAATGCGCTTTATTGTGATGCTGCTGGCAATCTTTATGATGATGTGGGAGGTTTGAGTGATATTGCTAGCCGAACAGTTCGTTTTATTGGGATTGCAGAAGATCGTATTTGCGAAGATTATTTGCGTATTTTACGTTTTTTTCGCTTTTTTGCATGGTATGGAGCAGGGCGACCTGATGTACAAGGATTGAAGGCATGTGTTAGTTTAAAACACGGTTTAAAAAAACTTTCTTCTGAACGTATTTGGGCAGAAATGAAAAAGCTTCTTGCGGCGTTTGATCCAACGCGTGCTCTTTTATGGATGCGACAAAGCAGAATTTTGGCACTTATTTTTCCTGAAACAGAACGATGGGGTATTGATGCAATTCACGCATTGGTGAAGACAGAACACGCTTTTGGTTGGAAAGTTGATCCATTGTTACGGCTAGAAAGCCTTCTTCCTCCTGACCCCATACGTCTTCATGAAATGGCACAGCGCTTGCATTTTTCCCATAAAGAAACAACACGATTAAAAGAATGGGCAGAGTTAGAAATAATAAACCAAAACTGTTCTGATCATTTTGTGCAAAAACTGATTTATTTTCATGGACGACAGCCAGTTTTAGATCAATTATCGTTGTCTGTCGCTGCATCACATCTCGATAATCTGGAAAAAAGTGATGCTTTGCAAAGAGCAGAGGATTATGTCAAGCTTCATCAGCTTGCCAAAAAATGGCAGATTCCAACTTTTCCCATTAATGGTAACGATTTAATAAAGAAAGGTTTTGCTAAAGGTGTGCTTTTAGGAAAAAAGCTTAAAGAGTTAGAAATGATATGGGTCGAAAGCGGATTTTTAATGGATCGTCATGCATTATTAGAAAAAATTGATTTATAATAATAATTCATTATTCGTCATGTGAAACAAGAGCTCCGAATATTGTGAGGTTATTTCAAACCTGTTCATATTACATAAATCCAAATTATAGCCTTACACGTTACAAGTGGGGGAAGCCGTGTGAGGAAAAATGATTACAGAGAGAAAAAATGTCTCTTATGAACCATCTCAAAGATAAGGATTCTCGAAAGTGAAAACGGATAAAGAGAATAATGATAGTAGTTTTCACTTTGTATGAGCATAAAGAGGGGGATGTCCAATGGATTTTTACTATGAGGAGTATTTAATCATTCATAAGTGGTGATATGAAATGGATGTGATGGGCACTAAGAAATGTTATTTTATCAGCACTTGATTGTTGGAAAATGATAAGCGTTATACGCTCTAACTATTCTTGATATGTTGTATATTGTTTTTCGTGATAATTTATGAGTTTTTATAGGCATTCTATAAGTTATTCCAAAAGTATTATTGAACTTTATGCGCTTTTAATTACTATCTATATTCTATAAAAAAGATTTTTTTAATTATTTAAAACCATATTTCATGTATTTTTATTGTTCTATTAAAGATTTTAATGGAATTGTTGTGTTTTTATAGATTACAGTTTCTTTCATGATAACCAATTTGGCGTAATGCTTCTCCCGTTGTTATGGCTACGCACATGGCGAGATTTAGAGAGCGTGCCTGTGGTTGCATGGGAATTTTCAATGTGTAATCGGCCGTTTCATGAACATAATCGGGAACGCCAGCTGTTTCACGACCAAAAAGTAAAACATCATTTTTTTGATAGCATATCTGCGTATAGCATGTTTTTGCTTTTGTACTTAAAAGCAACAGACGGCGGTTAAAGTGTTTCATGGAGCTTATAAAATGTTGCCAATCAATGTGTCGTTCTAAGGAAGCATATTCGAGATAATCCAATCCTGCGCGTTTGAGATTACGATCCGACAGATTAAAGCCTGCGGGTTCAATAATGTGCACATGTAAACCAAAACAAGCGCTAAGACGTAAAATCGTTCCAGTATTACCAGCGATATCAGGTTGGAAAAGAGCTATATGAAGTGTCATGTTCTCTGTAATATGATTTTTCTTTCAACTTTGTAAAGAAGCGTTACAATTTATTCGAAAAATATGCTTTGAGAAATACATGTTTTTTATGTTTTATTTTTATTCACTTTAAATTTCAGGGAAAAAGTTATGTACATAGGTTTGTTTGGGATAAGAGAGAATCTCCCTATTAGGGACTTCCTTATGTTGAAAAGCGGGATATTTAATGAGGTTAGATCATCCATTTTAATGAAAATCAACAAAATATGCTTTTTATGCAAAAGCAGAAGCGGAAAAAATACTCATTCAACCAGTTGGAATTGAGGGAGGGAGAGATGCTGTAAATGTGTTAAAGAAATAACCGATAAGCTCAACTTATTTACTGAGATCTGGTCATAATAAGACTATGTTTCTTTCTTTAGGAGTGTTTATTTACACGCTATCTCCGTTTTTCCCAGGCGGGGGAGTAATTTTGATTGATTAATATGAATAGGTTTGAAATGAAAGAAACTTACGGTGTTTCAGGATTTCATTCACTCTGTAAAACGATGAATTATCATTATAAAACAGTTTTTTGTATAGACCATACAAATGGCAGAAGTTTTTTACGGGGATGTTTTTATGGTTGATGCAACTGAGTGATCAAGCATTGTACAATGGGAGAGGGTATGGTAGAAGAATGTTTTAGCAAATAGTCTCTTTAAGTTAAGTCCATGGGTGAGCAAACGAGGCGGGATTTTCTGTTTTTGGTAACAGCTGTTGCAGGAGCAGTTGGAATGGGAGCGGTTGCGTGGCCTTTTATCCGTCAGTTGCGTCCAGATCAAGCTGTTTTGGCATCTTCCTCTGTTGAGGTTGATCTTTCTGGTATTGAAGAGGGGATGTCGGTGACGGTAAAGTGGCGAGGACAGCCTGTTGTTATTCGAAACCGTACGACAAAAGAAATTGCTGATGCGCGCGCTACTGAATTGAGTCTTCTAAAAGATCGTCAAGCGCGCAATCCTAATCTTGAAGGTGAAAAAGAAGCAACAGATTTTGCGCGTTCAGCAGGTAAAGGACGTGAAAATTGGCTTATTGTTATTAATCTTTGTACGCATCTAGGCTGTGTAACACTTGGGCAGTCGGGTAAATTTGGAGGATGGTTGTGTCCCTGTCATGGGTCTGTTTATGATACCGCTGGAAGAGTGCGGTCAGGTCCAGCTAACTATAATTTGGCTATTCCACCTTACCAATTTCTTTCTGATACTTTGCTCAAAATAGGATAAGGTTATGACAAGGTTTCCTCCTTATTGTCCTAAAAATGCTCTTGCTCGTTGGTTTGATAAGCGTTTTCCTCTTCCTCGTTTTTTTTATAATACATTTGTGATTTTTCCTGTTCCGCGTAATCTTAATTACTTTTACACATTTGGCGGTATTTTGACCATTATGCTTTTATCACAGCTCTTGACTGGTATTGTCTTGGCTATGCATTATGTTCCAGATATTCATTTGGCTTTTGAAACTAGTGAACGATTTCGGCGTGAAGGGCAGTTTGGTTGGCTTTTTCGTCCATGGCATTCTGTAGGCTCTTCGTTTTTTTTTATTGCTGTTTATATCCATTTGGCACGTGGACTTTATTATGGTTCTTATAAAAATATGCGAGAAATGGTGTGGGTTACAGGTATTTTTATTTATATCATCATGATGGCAATAGCATTTTTTGGTTATGTGCTTGTTTGGGGGATGATGTCTATTTCAGCGGCTTCAGTGATTGCAGGGCTTTTAAAAACGATACCTTTGGTGGGGACATGGTTGCATGAGACACTTCTGGGTGGTTATGGCATAGGACAACCAACGTTGAATCGTTTTTATGTTTTCCATTATGTTTTATCATTTGTTTTGCTTCTTTTTGTGGGGCTGCATATTTGGGCAATCCATTGTGTTGGGCAAGGCAATCCAACGGGTCTTGCTATACAATCAGATAAGGAAACGGTTCCATTTTCACCTTATGCGCTTATCAAAGATATTTTTGCTATTACTGTTTTTTTGATCTTCTTTGCCTGGTTTTTGTTTTATATGCCCGATTATATGGGGCAGGCTGAAAATTATAGTGTGGCAGATCCTTTAAAGGCACCTCTTCGTGTGGTTCCAGAATGGTATTTTTTGCCTTTTTATGCGATACTTCGTGCTATAACTTTTGATATTGGTATTTTCCCTTCAACTTTTGTGGGCTTTGTTTTATTCGTCAGTTCGATTTGCATTTTAATTTTTGTGCCATGGTTAGACCGCTCTAAAATATGTTCAGCAAGATATCGACCTGTTTATAAAATTTTCTTTTGGGCGTTGGTTATTGATGTCGTTTTTCTTGGTTGGTTGGGATCAAGAGAAATAAATGACAAAATCCTTTTATGGACGCAATTGGCTACGGTTTATTATTTTATATTTTTTTTGGTTATTTTGCCGACTTTGCCAGCGTTTGAAAAAAATTGTTCTCTTCCTTCTTCAATTATGCAAGATTTAAAACAGAAAAAAAAGAGACTATGGTAAAAGTTTTTGTCGGACTGATTGTTATCGTTGCTATGAGCTTTTCTGCTCAGAGTTTAGCGAGGGATGCCTCTGATCAGGAGGAGGAATTTATTTCTTTTCCTTTAAGGATTCCTAAAAAACAAGAATGGAGTTTTTCAGGTCCATTTGGGCTTTATGATAAGGCGCAATTGAGGCGTGGATTAAAGGTTTATAAACAAGTTTGTTCCAGCTGCCATGGACTAAAATATGTGGCTTTTCGCAATTTAAAAGCTCTTGGGTATGATCAAGAACAGATTAAAGCTTTGGCGCGGCAATATGAAGTGCGCGATGGTCCTAATCGAGAAGGAAAATTTTTTAAACGTGCTGGGGTTGCAACGGATTATTTTCCTTCTCCCTTTGCACATGAAGAAGAAGCAAGATTTATTTTGAATAGTGCTTATCCTCCAGATTTGTCATTGATGGCACGTGCACGTGGTGTATCTTTGCCGTTTCCTGCTTTAATTACTGATGTATTGGCTCATTATGATGCAGCTGGTCCAGATTATATTACAGCTCTTTTAACAGGATATCAGAAGGCACCGAAGGAGATAAAAATTGCGGATGGTTATTGGTATAATCCTTATTTTATTGCCGGTAATTCTTTAACTATGGCTCCTCCTTTGAGTGATGGTATGGTTGTTTATGAAGATGGAACCCCAGAAATCATTGAACACTACGCGCGCGATGTTTCTGCTTTTTTGATGTGGGCTGCCGATCCTCATATGGAAATTCGTAAAAAAACCGGTTTTCGTGTTATTTTATTTTTAATCATTTTTGCTGGGCTTGTTTATATTTTAAAAAATCGTATTTGGTGTGGTTTAGAAGAAGAGTTAGAGAAAGAAACAAAAGACGAAATAAAGAGAAAATGATAAAGCGACAAGGCTTGAAAGAGTATAGAGTATAAAGAGCATAAGGAACAAATCTGTTTATGATGCATTGAGGTTTTATAAAGTAAAAACGGAGATGTTAAAATGAAAAAAATTGCATGTACTACTCTTATGTCAATTTTGATGGTTTCTAGTACTTACGCCCAGTCTTTTGAAGTGCCTTCAAAACCTGAAATGATCTCTTCGACGGGTATTGTACAGGTGGGGGTAGATAAGTCTGTGCGTTATGTGACACCTTTAGCAACGGATTTTGTTGCTTCCAGCCTTATAGGCGCCAATGTATATAATATAGAAGATGAAAATATTGGTGAAGTAAAAGATATTATTTTACGTGAAAATAATATTGCAGGGTTTGTTGTTGCTGTTGGTGGTTTTCTTGGCATAGGTGAGAGTTATGTGGTCGTTTCTCCAGAAACAATCCAGATGACAAATGATTATGGTAAATGGAAACTCATTACAAATGCGACAAAGGATTCTTTAAAGGACGCTCCAACATTTAAATACGAAGGGCGTTGGACGCGCTAATTTTATATTCCCATTCTTTAATGGATAAAACTGTTGCTATCATAATAATATGCTAGCAACGTTTTTTTTGTTCAAAAAATTCTTGGGAGCTTTTGCGACAAGATTCCAAGGACCTATTACAAAGTTTTCAAGATAAACTATTAAGACAGAGTGAAGATTTAAGTATTATGTTTAAATAACATGACATCGCCATCTTGCACAATGTATTCTTTTCCTTCATCGCGGGCTTTTCCTGCTTCTTTTGCACCGCTTTCTCCACCCAGAGCAATATAGTCATTGTAGCTGATGGTTTGGGCACGAATGAAACCGCGCTCAAAATCTGAGTGAATAACGCCAGCTGCTTGGGGAGCTTTTGTACCACGCGTAATTGTCCATGCTCGTGTTTCCTTAGGCCCACAGGTGAAGTAAGTAATGAGATCAAGTAAATGGTAACCAGCACGAATAAGGCGATTTAAACTTGGTTCAAAGAGTCCTAGAGCATTGAGATATTCTGATGCTTCAGCATCACTCAGTTGTGTGATTTCCGCTTCGATAGAAGCAGAAATGATAATGCTTTGCGCATTTTGCTCTGTTGCCATTTTTTCAACTGTTTGGGTAAAGCTATTTCCATGAGCGGCGTCATTTTCGCTTACGTTACAAACATAAAGTACAGGCTTGGAGGTTAAAAGATTCAAACTCTTAAGAATGTGGTGTTCATCGGAAGAGATATCTTTGAGTAATAACCGGACAGGGTTTCCCTGTTGCAGTATGTTTAATGCTTTTTCCATAATGGGTAAAATTGTGAGAGCTTCTTTGTCTTTTCCGGTCGCACGTTTACGGATTTGTACGATTCGTCGCTCAAGGCTCTCAAGATCGGCAAGCATGAGTTCGGTTTCAACGGTTGTGGCATCAGAAACAGGATCAATACGTCCTTCTACATGGGTAATATCTTCATTTTGAAAACAGCGTAAAACGTGGACAATGGCATCGACTTCGCGAATATTGGCTAAAAATTTGTTTCCTAAACCTTCGCCTTTTGAAGCTCCTCGTACAAGCCCCGCAATATCGACGAAGTTAATGCGTGTAGGAATTATTTCTTTTGAACCAGCGATTGATGCAATTTTTTCCATTCGTAAATCTGGAACAGCAACTTCACCGGTATTGGGTTCAATGGTACAAAAAGGATAATTGGCAGCCTGTGCAGTGGCTGTTTTTGTTAATGCATTAAAAAGAGTTGATTTCCCAACATTAGGTAATCCGACAATACCGCATTTAAAGCCCATGAGAGTCTTTCTTTTCTTTTGATTTTATAGTCAAGATAAAGCTTCTTTTTTATAGCATATTTTTAGAAGAGTTATAGTCTTTGTGTTGCGATAAGTGAGAAAAAAGTCTAAAGTAACAGATAATTTGCTTTTTTTACCTTAGTTCTTCTTATCTTAATGCTCTCCTTAGTCTCAAGGATAAGAAAACTTCGAATTAATGTTAATAATGTGCTAAGTTTTTCATGGTATGCAAATCTGCATAAATAATTAATCGGAGAAAATAGAAGAGTGTTATCTCGTTGTGTCTTTTTAATTGCAGCACTTTTGGCTTTAGCTGGATGTGCTACACATCAGTCAGATATGTCATCAGTTCCTTTTCAACAAGTTCGATACATTCCACCAGAAATACAGGCTTTGTACGGTCCTGTAACGAATGAGACCTATTTGTTACCTGCTGTTGATCTTGCGACAATTGATCCAAAGTTTTGGCGACAAGAAGTGATTTATTATACATCTTATCCACCTGGAACATTGGTTGTAGATACGCAAGAGTGTTTTCTTTACCTTATTGGTGAAAATGGAAAGGCTTTACGTTATGGGATTGGGGTCGGTAAGGAAGGTTTAGCATTTGAAGGTGAAGGGGTTGTACAGCGCAAGCGTCGTTGGCCAAATTGGGCTCCTACTGCAGCTATGATGGCTCGAGAACCAGAACGTTATGGTCATCTTGGGAAAGGAATGCCACCAGGACCCGATAATCCATTAGGTGCGCGGGCACTTTATTTGTTCAAAAATGGGAAAGATACACTTTTCCGTATTCATGGCTCACACGAATCGTGGTCAATTGGGCGTGCTATTTCAAGTGGGTGTATTCGTTTGCTTAATCAAGATATTATTGATCTTTATAATCGTGTTCCCGTTGGTTCGCGTGTTGTGGTCTTACAAAACAATAGGAGTATTCCTACAGTTTATAGTCAACAATCAAATGGCTATGATCCGCTACAGTCGACCATTCAGCCAAATGAATTTTTTTAATTTGGGGGAGAAAATTGAAGAGAACTGTTTGAGTATTTTGGTTTGCTGTTCAATCTTCTCTTTCTCTCAAAAGAGAATATAAGCCTTTCTTTTTCAAAAGTGTGTATAAGAGACATTTTTTTCAAGAGTTCTTATCCATATGCTTCACGCGACTGTGACACGCAAGTCAATGGTTTTGATTGTTTTTTATCGTTTGTGAAATTTCATTCATAAAGAGGGATTTGTCATCTTTCATAAGGAGAGCGATATTTTTTGCAATTGTCTCTAAGAGAGGGGATAACCATTCTTGATCAGATTTGGTAAAATTTCCCAGAACATGCTGATGAACAAGTTCTTTGCTTCCAGGATGACCAATTCCTATGCGTATACGACAATAGTCAGTGCCACAATGGGCATCAATAGACTTAATACCATTATGCCCATTATTTCCTCCACCAATTTTTATACGAACTTTTCCCGGTGACAGGTCTAACTCATCATAAATGATGATCAAATTCTTCAGATCTAATTTATAAAATCGCAAAGCTTCACCGATAGCTTGACCAGAGAGATTCATGAAAGTTTGCGGTTTTATAAGAAAAATTTTCTCATTATTTATGAAACCATTAGAGATTTCTGCTTGAAACTTCTTCGACCATGGAGAAAAAGAGAAGGACTGATAGATGGCATCAACAGCCATAAAACCGATATTATGGCGGTTATTTTGATATTGTAAACCAGGATTGCCAAGACCAGCAATAAGCCACATGTGTATCTTCAGTCAAAGTATGAGTAAGGGTAATGTCTCATAAATTAAGGCGGAAAAAATTCCCGCCTTTTGAGTTTTATGAAGTTTGCGTGTCTTCTTCTTCATCTTCTTGTTCAGAAGTTTCATCACTGACATCCATGCCAGCAGGAGCTGCAATGGTTGCAATGGTAAAATCTCGATCTTGGATGATGGGAGTCACATCTTTTGGCAGTTGCACTGCTGAAATGTGAATAGAGTCACCAATAGAGTAGCTGGCGAGATCAATTTCAATAGCTTCAGGAATAGCACTTGCTGGAGCCGTACATTCAATTTCGTGCCGAACAATATTGAGGACACCACCCTTTTTAAGTCCAGGTGCTGTATCTTCATTGAGGAAGTGGACAGGAATATTCACTTCTACAACGGATTTTGCTGAAATGCGTAAGAAATCTACATGGAGGGGAAAGTCACGCACGGGATCTAATTGATAATCTTTTGGCAAAACCATAATTTTTTGCTTGTCAAGAATAATCGTTGCAATGGTGGTACGAAAGCCACCGGCAT
This sequence comes from Bartonella sp. MR63HLJHH, assembly GCF_042194155.1. Classification (NCBI taxonomy): domain Bacteria; kingdom Pseudomonadati; phylum Pseudomonadota; class Alphaproteobacteria; order Hyphomicrobiales; family Bartonellaceae; genus Bartonella; species Bartonella sp. MR63HLJHH. The sequence goes on along the minus strand of NZ_JBHIMN010000003.1, from coordinate 175,957 downwards.
GAATTTTGTAGAAAATTTCTTTATAGGGAACTGTTATTGCCAAAGGAGGTTGTTTTTCACCATAAATGACAGCAGGAATAAGACCGTTGCGGCGAAGTTCACGGGAGGACCCCTTACCAACCCGCTCGCGTTTTTCGGCCTTAAGAGTGTAGCTTTTGCTCATAATTTAAGTCCTTTTTACATGATTGGAGATCCTTCAAAAACAGTAATAGTTTTTGCATGGATATGAAGATATGCGCTAACCAACAGCGATCGCTCCATTCTGCGTTGCCTCCAAGGGTGTCTACACAGAAGTTTGTTCTATAATTCAAACTATTCATAGATGCAAGAGTTGTGGGAAAAATCGATGATTTCTACCGTTAAAAAGGAGGAAATGTTACAAATTACGGTGTGGATGGAGAATCAGCCAATATGCGCTGGCACTGATATGTTCAAAATCAAACACTGGAGATGTTATGAAGGTTGAGATTGCCTTGGGTGAGATGTCAGAAAGTCGTGCTTTGCATAAATCGATGCCAGCACTTCTTGATCTGGAAGAGTTATTGGCGACACGTCTTCTTGTACAAGGTAATTCCGGTTCAGGGAAATCACATCTTTTACGCCGTCTTTTGGAGCAAAGTGCTAAGTGGGTTCAGCATTGTGTAATTGATCCAGAAGGCGATTTTGTAACTTTGGCAGATAAATTTGGTCATGTTATTGTAGAGGCTCAACGTAGTGAATTAGAATTGACTCGTATTGCCCATCGCATTCGACAACATCGGGTTTCAGTGGTATTTAATCTTGAAGGTTTGGATACTGAACAACAGATGCGTGCTGTAGGGGCTTTCCTTGGGGCACTGTTTGATGTGGAACGTGATTATTGGTATCCTATGCTTGTCGTTGTCGATGAAGCACAATTGTTTGCTCCAACTGCGGCAGGAGAAGTTTCTGATGAAGCACGTAAGATTTCTCTTAGTGCTATGACCAATCTTATGTGTCGAGGGCGTAAACGTGGTCTTGCTGGTGTTATTGCGACACAACGTTTGGCTAAGTTGGCCAAAAATGTTGCTGCTGAAGCTTCAAACTTTTTAATAGGGCGGACTTTTTTAGATATTGATATGGTGCGCGCTGCTGATCTTTTGGGAATGGAGCGCCGCCAAGCGGAAATGTTTAGAGATCTTGAGCGGGGGAATTTTATAGCTTTAGGCCCCGCTTTATCACGACGTCCCTTACCAATCATTATCGGTTCTGTTGAAACTTTGGCACGCTCTTCTAGCCCTAAATTAATGCCACTTCCAACAGAGCGGGATGATGTGCAAGAGCTCGTTTTTACTGCTTCACCAGAGGAAATTTTAAAGCCATTTAAACAAACACGAGAGCCGATGAGGGAAAAATCAATGCACGAGATATTAGAGGAGGTAGTGCATAAAAAACAAGAGTTGTTGGAAGAAACCCCGAGTTTATTTCCTGAACTTTCTGATGTTGAGCATGACGGCCAAGCAGAACATATTATTCGGGAAATTCTTGAGGATTCTGAGGCTTTTTATCGTTCAACAGCGGTGCTTTATCAAGATTTTTCAGTTCGTTGTCGTATCCATGGTATGTCAAAGGTTCCTTTTAATCTTTCACAATTTCGGCGTAAATTGGCTATTGCTCAGGCTTTTGTTGATGAACAAACGGCTGTCAGTGAACATTGGAAACATATTTTGCAGATATCAGAAAGTTTAGAAGAAGATGTCCAAGGAGTCTTCTTGAATGTAGCACAGGCTGCATTAGGGGGAAAGCCATGTCCATCCGATGCATTTTTAGCACGTCTTTATGGGACTCATTCTTTAAGCCGTGCACGCCGACTTTTAACCTACTTTGAAGAGCGTGGTCTTATTGTTATTCATACGCATTTTAGTGGCCAACGTATTGTTGCATTTCCTGATCTTGGTGTTGAAACAGCACCAGGAGACCCCAAGGAACCCCTTTAACCAAATAAGCTGGAAACCGATTGTTCTGCTGCTGTCCTTGCAATTGCTTCCCCAATAAGGTCGGCAATGGGCAAAACACGAATATTATGGGCTTTCTCAATAGTTTGTGTTGGCATAATTGAATCTGTAATAACCAATTCTTTCATCTCTGAATTGGTAATTCGTTCGATTGCATTACCAGAAAGAACGCCGTGCGTGATATAAGCCGTGACACTATTGGCACCATGTTTAAGCAGAGCACTTGCTGCATTGCATAAAGTTCCACCTGAATCAACAATATCATCAAGCAAAAGGCAATCTTTTCCCGATACATCTCCAATGATATTCATAACCTCTGATTCACCGGGACGTTCACGACGTTTATCTACAATAGCAAGCAAACTATTCAAACGCTTGGCGAGCGAGCGTGCGCGTACAACACCACCCACATCAGGTGAAACAACAATAACATTTTCAAGAGAATAATGTACTTTGACATCGCGAGAAATAACAGGAACAGCATAGAGATTATCCGTAGGGATATCAAAAAAACCTTGAATTTGTCCTGCATGAAGGTCCAATGTTAAAACACGATGGGCCCCTGCTTCAGTAATCAGGTTGGCAACAAGTTTTGCGGAAATGGGAGTACGCGGACCAGGTTTACGGTCTTGGCGGGCATAGCCAAAATAAGGGATAACAGCTGTGATGCGACGTGCCGAAGAACGACGAAGCGCATCAATCATGATGAGTAATTCCATCAAGTGATCATTGGCTGGATAGGATGTAGATTGCAAAACAAACACGTCCTGTCCACGCACATTTTCATGCAATTCTACGAAAATCTCTTGATCAGCGAAACGTTTTACGGTGGCTTTTCCTAAGGGGATGTTCAAATAATTTGCAACATCTTCAGCTAGGCGTGGATTAGAATTTCCGCAGAAAAGTTTCATAGTAGAACCTCTGAATTATCATGGTGGGAATGCGACACGGTTTTTAATTTCTTTTTATTAAATTGCAAGAGAACAATTACAAAAGCCTTACAATTTTATCGATTATTGTTAAAGAGCTATGCGGTATGTTTTCTCTTTTTCCAAAAGTTTGTTTCTTTTAGAGCAAAGTTTTTTCTCCATGTGACAAAGAAATACGTATTGATTAAGCTTTTTGGTTATTACTTTATAAAAAAATGCTTTCAATATGGGGAATGTTTCATATTTAAGATGAATGAAGAGGAGTAAAAAAGAGGAGTATCATCTTGCCTTCAATCATTATAACCAAACATTGAAAATGATTCAGAGCAAAAGCTATCATATTTTATGGGCTGGTAAATAATTTTGTAAAAAAAGCAAAGCAAAATACAATGGGATTTATTTTTACATTTGAGTAAAAAGTTTAGTTTTGCAGTTTTGGTATTGTTTTAAAGCATAAAAGAGGATCATTTTTTATTTTTTAGCATAATAGCAGAAATTTGCCGTCCGTAATCAGGTTCGCTGCGGTGGATTGCACGGCGATAGGAGAAAAAACGCTTTTCATCTTTGTAGGTACAAAGCTCCACACAAGAAGCATTAACGCCTGCTTTGATGAGTTGATTCATAATGAATGCCCACAGATTAAAGTAAAAGTGATTTATTTTGTCTGTTTTTATAAAATATTTTTGGTATTTGCAGTGGCAATCAATAAATTGGTCGTAAAATTCACTTGTTACTTCGTAGTGACAAGGACCAATACAAGGTCCAAGGACTGCTGTTATTGATTGTCTTTTGGCACCTTGTTTTTCCATAACAGCAATTGTTTTCTCGATAATTCCATTTAAGCTTCCGCGCCAGCCAGCATGAGTTGCAGCGATGACACCTGCTTGTGGATCAGCAAACAGAATGGGTCCACAATCTGCTGTAAGAATGCCGATTACGAGTTCTTGTGTGGTGGTAACGAGAGCATCGGCTCTAGGAGGGGAGCCGATAAAAGCTTTATCAACGACAATGACTTCACAAGAGTGTATTTGATTGACAGTGACTAAATTTTGTATCTCAACATCAAAATAATGAGCGACCAAAGTGCGGTTTTGTGTAATATGTTCAGGGTGATCATTTGAGCTTTGTCCAACATTAAGGCTTTGGTAAAGGCTTTTTGAAACACCACCTTGACGAGTAAAAAAACCATGTTCTATCCCATGGGTGTGTAAAGTAGAAAGATTTTTTGCAAGAATGGGATGAGGGATAGATTTCATAAAAGTTCCTTATGGAGATTATTTGAAGTGAGGGTGGAGATGTTCATATTTATCAATGAATATTTCAGATAATGATGTGCTTATTGACAAAAGCGCCGATCATCAAAATTGGGGAGGTATGGAGATGTTTTTATCACTGAAATGTAAAACTTTAAATAATTTTCCCATTTGATCTTGACCAGCGAGCCGTTCGATGTCTTGGCGGATTTTGTCTTGCAAAGGAGCACTTTTGCCAACTCCAAGCTGTTTTGCGCGCTCCAGTAGCCCCATTTTTAAAAGAAAATCTCCTTGCTCGAAGATTTCAGCAAAACAACCTTGTTCAAGGGCTATGTTTTTTAAAAAAGAAAAACCAACATGGGATGTTAAATCATGTTCACCAGGGGCATCAAAAATATCACGAAATCTATGTTTTGACAGTGCTTGCAAGGTATCGCCAAATGCAAGATCAGCAGCACCATAATCAATGAGCAAAGCAGAACCTGTCACTTGCACTAAATGGTGGCTGATTTGTTGCATGAATTGATGCCGTAAGGGGGCATATTCAAAAATTGTTCCGTCAGGCACTTTAGAACAATAGGTTTGTAGATAAGAAGAGGGAAGTTTATGCGGGGCAGCAATAAAGATGAGATCTCCATCTTGATTGACTGTAATGCAGCGCTCTTTCCATTCTCCATTGACTTTAATATATTGGTTGATAGGGAGTGTATCGAGAAATTCATTAGCTATGAGGAAGAGAGGTTTTGAAGGAATTTGATTAAAATTTTCAATGCTATGGATTTGTTTTTGATAAGAGCAAAGGCGCTTTTTTTGTTCTTTTGCAAGCTTTTTACTTATTTCAAGGAGAAAAACTTCAGAAGATTCAAATGCTGTCGTGGATAATTTTTGAATGGTACGCAAAACATCATCCATGAGAGTTCCACGTCCTGGACCTATTTCAGCGAGGATAAAAGGTCGAGGAAAACCATGAGCGTTCCAGCTTGCGAGAACCCAAATCCCAATCATTTCTCCAAATAATTGGCTTATTTCAGGTGCTGTAATGAAATCACCGGTACGTCCAAAAGGTGTTTGTGTTTGATAATAACCAAATTGAGGATCGGTAAGTGCCAACGTCATATATTGGCTAACAGTGATTGGTCCATTAAGGGCAATAATTTCTTTAATTTTTTCTTTTAGATTGGCCATTTTCTGTCGATTTATATTTAAAGGCATGGAGAAGAAGATAAAACCCTAAAAGAAGCATGGGAAGAGATAAAGCCATGCCATAGGTAAAACCAGTAGAATGGAAAAGAGTTGAAAACCATTCTGGATCTTCTTGGGGCGCACGGTAAACTTCAGAAATGCTGCGCGCTACTGCGTAGCCTATAATAAATGTTCCTGCAACAGCTCCAGGGCGCTTTAATGCTTTAAAGGCAAAAATGATAAGGCATAAGATGATGAAGAGAAGAAATCCTTCCATGAAAGCTTCGTAAAGTTGGCTTGGATGGCGCGGTAGATAGTGAGGATCGAGAGGAAAACAAACAGCCCAAGGACGTGTAGTAATATTGCCCCATAACTCTTGGTTAATGAAGTTGCAAATTCGTACAATGCCGATACCGATAGGAGCACCTGCAGCAATGATATCAAACATGGCTCGTATGTTAATATGATTTTTACGGGCAAACCAGATCATAGCAATGATAATACCAATAAGTCCGCCATGAAAGGACATTCCCCCATCCCATACGGCAATGATAGCACTTGGATGGTTAAAATAGTAAATGGGATCCCATACAAGAACTTGTCCTAAACGCCCTCCGACAACAACACTTATGGCAGACCAGACAACAAAATCTCCGATCTTTTCTTTATCCATAGGAGGGTGGTCTCTATACCATAGAGATGTTTTTTTTAATAATTTTTGCGCATACCACCAAGCAAAAAGAATACCTACCACGTAACCAAGTCCATACCAATGAAGTGCTATGGGACCTAACTGGATAATGACAGGATCAAGAAAAGACGGAAAAGCAATGGCTGGACAAGACAGATTATTCATGAATTAAGCATCTTACATTATACGAGATGAATATGAAGTGACTCTGATGGTCAGAAATGACAGATGAATGCGCAATGGTCAAGTCAGTAGGGAGGCTAGTCAGAAAGGGAGATAGATTTCCACTGATTTATCGCGGTAAAAAAAATGGTGATAAAAGAAATATTAAAAAATCTTAAAAAGATCGTCATGAAAAATCTGCACAGTATGTAAAATTCTGCACAGTATGTAAAATATAGGGTAAAAGGAACAAATTACAGTATCTAAATGTTATGAGAATACGCTATAATGCGTGCGTCAATAATTAAAATTTAAGGAAAAATGTTATGCGTAATGGATCAAATCGTATTCTTGATGAATTAGCAAAATTAGCAACAGATGCTGCTGACGTCGCGCAAGGTATACGACGTGAAGCTGGAACAGCTTTTCGTGTGCAGGCTGAAAAGATAGCAAACAAACTTGATCTTGTTTCTCGCGAAGAGTTTGAGACTTTTAAGGAGATGGTGCTGAAAATCCATGCTGATAATGCTGATTTGAAAAGGCGCCTTGATGATTTAAAAAAAGATGATTTAAAAAACGCAGACACAAAAAAGTAAGATAGTTTCTTAAAAAAAGAATCTTCAAAAAAATATCCCCAATTTTTCAATATGATGCGTGAAACTAAAAAATGCTTAATCTTGAGTCTGTTAGAGCGGAGCATTTGTTTATTTTTGATTTTTTTTTGGGTAAAATACATTTTTTTGAATCAGGGGGGCTGGCGCTATGAAATTGTATCAATACACTGAAAAGACTTGATGATTCGTTTTATGACTATCAGGTTGCCCTAAACAGCGCGATTGTGTTCTGGGTGTTTGTGTACTGTCGATGTTTTTATGTGTATTTGTTTGGTGTAAAGGTTCTGATTGTAGCAAAATATTGTTACAGTTTAGGCGGTTTATATTCTGTTGACAATGTTTTTAAGATGATTGAGGATTGTGATGAGGCTTGCATTTTGCGCCACAGAGAGAAAAGAGCACCCTGTTGACTTTATCGAACAGATTGCCTGTGAATATGATTGGTCGTTTGAGCGGGATGCGCAAGATGAAATTAGCGTTTGTGTGGAAGGAAAGCGCGCAAATTATCGTCTTGCTTTTTCATGGATGGAAGAGCATGAAGCACTTCATTTGGCTTGTTCGTTTGATCTCTCTATTAAAAATGCTCGAACAGCTGAAATACAGCGCTTATTGCTAGCAATTAATGAAAAGTTGTTGTTGGGACATTTTGATTACTGGCAAAGGAATAATTCAGTTATTTATCGGCAAGGTCTTCTTTTGGCTGGTGGGATGCATCCATCTCATATACAGGTTGAAACATTGTTGATACATGCACTTAAAGTCTGTGAAAGCCATTATGTTGCATTTCAGATGGTTGCTTTGTCGGGAGAAAGTGCTTACAAGGCACTGCAGTACACTTTGTTTGAAACTGTAGGGAATGCCTAAAATACACAGTCTGTTATTTTTACAGATGGTTTGCTGAAATATTGCTCATAGGGGGATATCAAGAATAGCGCGTAATCCCCCAAGTGGGCTTTCATCTAATTGTATATTGCCACCATGGCTGCGTGCTATGTCTTGAGCAATAGAAAGACCAAGTCCTGTTCCACTTGCATCTTGATTTCGTGCTTTATCAAGTCGAAAGAATGGCTTAAAAACTTCTGTACGCATATTTTCATGAATTCCAGGTCCATTATCATCGATTATCAATATAAAAGATTCTTGTTGAGAGTTAGCTGTTAGTTTAACGGTTGTGCCGTAACAAAATGCATTTGATACAAGATTGCTGACCAAGCGTGTGAAAGCACGGGGACGTACTTGTATTTCTGTAGGACCTTCAATGGTGTAAAAAAATTGACGTTTGTGAAGATGAGCATCGGCGGAGAATTTTTGCATAAGAGCATTTAAATCAAAAGTCTTGACACTTTCACTTCCTTCACCACGAGCAAAAGCAAGATAATCTTCTAATATATTTTGCATGTCACTTACATCTTGCTCAAGCGGTTTAGTATCAAAGTCAGTATTTACTAATGCTAGCTGAAGTTTAAAGCGTGTAAGAATGGTTCTTAAATCATGGCTTACTCCTGAGAGCATCATGGTGCGTTGTTCGATTTGGCGTTCAATACGTTCTCGCATACGTAAAAAAGCAATGCCAGCACGACGGACTTCATCAGCTCCTTGTGGTTGAAATCCTTTTGGTAAAGGACGACCGCGTCCAAAGCTTTCTGCTGCTTCAGCCAATTGTTGAATAGGTTTAATTTGATTGCGCAAAAAGTAAATTGCTATCAGTAATAAAACAAGAGCTGTTCCTACCATCCAGCTTAAAAAAATAGCAGTATTGGAAGCGTAGGCTTGGCTGCGTGGAGCAAAGACGCGTAAGATATTGTGACCAAGGTGGATACGGATTTCAACAAGATCAGAATCTCCTACGGTATCGATCCAGAAGGGACGGTTAATTTGGCGGGTGATTTCTTCACTTAAAAAATAGTCAAGAATTGCAAAAAATGGCTTAGGTCCTGGAGGGGGTAAGGAGGTAGGAGATAGAATAGAAATGTTTAATCCCATGCGTTGTTGTGCAATACGCTTGATATCTCCATAGTTATCTTGTTGTGGATATGTTTCAAGAATATCAATAATGGCTGAAATGTCATGCACGACAGCCATTGAAAGACGCTCGGTTACCATTTGCCAATGGCGTTCCATAAAGACATAAGCAATGACTGTTTGCAGCAGTACCATGGGAGCGATAATAATGATCAAAGAGCGAGCATAAAGCCGTTTAGGCATTTTTTTCGTTAACCATCGAAGAAAAAATCTTAAAGGTTTGGTCATTCTTGTGCCTATTCAATTGAGAGTTTATACCCTATTCCTCGCACGGTTTGGAGCCATATAGGCAGTGCTGGGTTTTTTTCGATCTTACGACGAAGGCGGTTGATCTGTACATCAATGGCACGTTCACTTATATTGCTGTCATCGGTTGCGAATTTATGGCGCGGAATTGTATCGCCTGCATTTTCGGCAAAAATGACCATCATTTCTTGTTCTTTATCTGTTAATTTAATAATTTCTCCTCCTTTTTTGAGTTCGCGTCGTGAAATTGAAAATATATAAGGTCCAAAAACGATCTGCTCAATTTTTGGTTGGCTAAGGGGAAAGCCACGCCGTAAAATGGCATTGATACGAAGGAGAAGTTCACGAGGATCAAACGGCTTAGCAAGATAATCATCTGCACCCGCTTCTAAGCCATGGATACGATTGTCTATTTCTGATAAAGCTGTTAGCATGAGAATGGGAACATCTTTTGTTTGGCGGAGTGAATGAGTAAGATCAATACCGTTTTCACCAGGCATCATGACATCAACAATAAGAAGATCAAAATCTAAACTTGCCAACAGTCGTCTTGCTTCATTAGCATTGGCTGAAACTGAAACACGAAATCCATTTTTAATGAGAAACTGAAATAAAAGATTGCGGATACGAGTGTCGTCATCAATCACAAGAAGGTGAGGTGCGTCATCACACAAAACTTGAACATGATCGGACATTCTTAAAAACCTTGATAAAAATTTAGTTTACACAAGATGCAAGTTTACATAAGTTGTATAAAGCTGTCGAGCAGACTATTTTTTGTAGAGGGAGAGGAATGCTCCTTATAAACTTAGTAAAATTTTACTTTTGAAAAGGACGTCATGGGGAATCTTAGTGCACATATTATTCCAGTTACGACATTCCAACAAAATTGCACTTTGCTTTTTGATAGTGAATGTAAAACGGGGGTTCTCGTTGATCCCGGTGGTGATTGGCCGCGGATTCAAGACGTAATCGAAAAGAATGGCGTTATCGTTGAGGCTATTTGGATAACACATGGTCATTTTGATCATGTGGGAGCAGCAATGCAAGCGAAAGAGGCGCTTAATGTAAAAATTATCGGTTCACATCGCGATGATAAGCCTGTGATGGATGCCGTGAGCGAAAGCGCAAGAAATTACGGCATCACTGATGCGTGCATCTGTATTCCTGACCAATGGTTAGAAGATGGTGAGTGCGTTCATTTTGCTGGACATGTGTTTAAGGTTTTTCACACCCCAGGACATTCTCCTGGTCATGTTATTTATTTCAATGAAAAAGAACGCTTAGCTCTCTTGGGTGATGTGCTCTTTCGTGGTTCTATTGGACGCACTGATTTCCCCTTCTGTTCTCATGAAAAATTGATGCACTCTCTTCGAGAAAAAGTTTTACCCTTAGGCGATGATGTTTGTTTTATCTGTGGGCATGGTCCTAAAAGTAGCATAGGCTATGAGCGCCAAAATAATTCTTTTCTTCAAGATTTTAATATATGAGCAAACAAAAAAACGCTTTGAAGCGTTTTTTTGTGCCATTTAAGACTTTTTAGTAGAACAGAAGTTAATTTATTGGGGCATAACAAATGTGTTCCAAACCATTACGGTCTCGAAAAGTCCCTGTTTTAGGGTTGAAGGAACGGTATTTTTTCTTGCAATAGTTAAGCCAATCAGATTCTAATGATTGCTGGAGTGGCTCATATTTCACCGTTTGCTGCACCTGATAAACTCTTTGATTTTGCGGAACTTTTTGATAAATTACCTGATTTTGTGGTACTATTTGATAAACCACTTGTGGCTGTTCTGGTTTTTTTAAAATTGTACCAAGAATACCCACCGCTAAAGCATCTCCTGAGTTGTCTATATGAATATTACTGTGTTTTGTCTTTTTACGCTCAATGTGATGATATGTTTTGTTTTCAACATGATGATAATAATGATGATAATAATGATGTTGATGATGATGTTGATGATGATGTTGATGATGATGTTGTTGTTCCGTCCTATTATGTTTGGCTTTAAATCTTCTAGAGTTTTCTTCAGAAAGCTTGCGGAAATCATCAACAAACTTTTGGAAATCATCAGAATGACAGACATTTTTGCTATCAGAACAATGGGAGCTAGAAAAACGGGAACGCCAGATATCATCAATTTTCTTATCAATTTCCCTTGTCGCATCATCTCTTTCTTTACGCATCTTCCTCTTCATATCATCTATTTCTCTCGTGAGAGGGTGAGTAAAGTCCCATGCCATATCCGCAAGCGTTGCATTTAGCGGCATGAAAACGGTTGCAGTTGACATTGCTGATAATACCGCTAACCTGATCACCTTTTTCATAATGATGCTCCTTGTGTAAATTCGTATTTTTCACATCCTACACGTTTCAAACTGAATAGAGCCTGAATAATTTTGGACTTTATTGTGACAAAACAAATGAAAATTCATTTAGTTAAACCTATCGAAGATACAGTAAAATAAAATCATGACAGAATTTTGATTTCAATTAATGTACTCTGCTTGAGGTTAATTAATAAGTTTGTATTGAGAGTACCCGATTTTTTACTATGGAATATAAACTCTTTATTTAGGGATACTTTTTGTATCACTTGATACAATATGAATTGAATAATAGGCGTATGAATAAAAATTATCATTTTTTATCATAAGCTTATGGTGCTATGATAAAGTCTTGTTTTACTTTATTTGTGTTATAGAACAGTGTCCTGTTTGAATATTCTCTTTTGATGCTAAATAATATTTGAGTTCGATATCAGAGTATAACTTTATAAAGATAATACATTTTATGATTTTTTTGATATATATAAAACATTTTCTTTAAATTTGTCTGCTTTTTTAGAGTTTAGAAGTTTTTTACATTTTTAGGGATTTTTTATAACGCGGTTTAACAAGAAAAATTGCTTAAAAAGTCAATAAAGTTTGGGCATTTTTTGTAAAATGTTCTCTCTCATGGTGTTTTAGATAAACTGGAGCTTCCTTGATGTTTGAGGTCGTCTGTTTTGCGGATAGTGCTGTTTGCTTTTGAGCTTTAGTCGTTTTTTAGAAGAGCTGAAGATTATTTTAGGCGGTTTGAAATTTTTTGCTCCTTTATTGATTGCGTTTTTTTCGTTTTATTGTTGCTTGATTAGGGGTGTTTTTACCAGATTTTCCTTTTCGATTTTCCAAAATACCAGTGTCTATGGTTGGTCCCATATGTGCAAGGTCTGGTTTGGAGAAAAGGCTTGGTTGTAACACGGGCTCATGGGTGGATTGTTCGCTATGATGTGTTAAGGGGCTCTCAGCGATTTCTAGTTCTATCTTTTGTAATTGTTTGATTTCATCGCGAAGTCGCGCTGCTTCTTCAAAGTTGAGATCAGCAGCCGCTTCATGCATTAATTTTTCAAGGTGTTTAATATGAGATGTCAAATTGTTGCCAACCATATTTTTTTTCTCGATGACATCAGGGATATTTGTGCGAATATGGTTGTTTTCATAGCCTGAATTGAGAATATCTCCGATATTTTTTTTGATACTTTTCGGTGTGATATGGTGTTCTTCATTATAGGCTATTTGTTTTTGTCGACGTCTTTGTGTCTCCTGTAAGGCTCGTTCTATGGAGCCTGTGATTATATCTGCATAGAGGATAACGTGGCCATCCACATTACGTGCAGCACGTCCGATTGTTTGTATGAGGGAAGTTTCAGAGCGCAAAAAGCCCTCCTTATCGGCATCTAGAATGGCAACAAAACCACATTCTGGAATATCTAAGCCTTCTCGGAGCAAGTTGATACCGATGAGGACATCAAAGGTGCCAAGCCGCAGATCGCGTAGAATTTCAATGCGTTCTAATGTATCAATGTCAGAATGCATATAGCGTACGCGAATATCTTGTTCGTGGAGATATTCAGTTAAGTCCTCGGCCATACGCTTTGTGAGAACTGTCACCAATGTACGGTAGCCTTTTTGAATTGTTTTACGAATTTCATTCACAACATCATCGACTTGATTGCTGGCTGGACGAACCTCTGTTGGTGGATCAATGAGCCCTGTTGGACGAATAATTTGTTCTGCAAAAGTGCCATGAGATTGTTCTATTTCCCAGCGTCCTGGTGTTGCAGAGACGGCAATAGTTTGTGGGCGCATGGCATCCCATTGTGTTTCCATGAAAAATTGATGCAATCCCTTCGAGAAAAAGTTTTGTCCTTAGGCGACGACGTTTATTTTATCTGTGGGTATGGTCCCAAAAGTAACATAGGCTATGAACGCCAATGGAATCCTTTTCTTCAAAAGATCTAAGGGGGAGGGCATAAAAAAACCCGCTTTAGAGCGGGCTTTTCTCAATGTTAATTCAATTTACTGGAGCATAGCAGACATGATTTAAGCCATCACTGCCTCGAAAAGTCCCTGTTTTAGGGTTGAAGGAACGGTATTTTTTCTTGCAATATTGAAGCCAATCAGATTCTGATGATTGTTGTACTGGCTCATATTCCACCGTTTGCTGCACTTGATAAATCACCTGATTTTGTGGTGCGTCTTGATAGACAATTTGTGGCTGTTCTGGTTTTTTAAAAACTTTACTAAGAACTGCACCTGCTGCAAGAGCAAGAATGCCCAATGCTAAAGCATTTCCTTGAATATTACTGTGTTTTGTCTTTTTGCGTTCGACATAATGATATGTCTTGCTTTCAACGTGATGCTGATGTTGTTCTCTCCATGTCTGGCTGAAATAATGACGCTTGTGGGGATCATCAAAAGAGTGATGTTCACTATGAAAAGAATGGGAGCTAAAATTGCGAGACGGTAAACCAGCCCCCCTCTTCATTTCACGCATGGTATCATAGTAACTATGATACCGTGCCATATCCGCAAGCGTTGCATTTAGCGGCATGAAAACGGTTGCAGTTGACATTGCTGATAATACCGCTAACCTGATCACCTTTTTCATAATGATGCTCCTTGTGTAAATTCGTATTTTTCACATCCTACACGTTTCAAACTGAATAGAGCCTGAATAATTTTGGACTTTATTGTGACAAAACAAATGAAAATTCATTTAGTTAAACCTATCGAAGATACAGTAAAATAAAATCATGACAGAATTTTGATTTCAATTAATGTACTCTGCTTGAGGTTAATTAATAAGTTTGTATTGAGAGTACCCGATTTTTTACTATGGAATATAAACTCTTTATTTAGGGATACTTTTTGTATCACTTGATACAATATGAATTGAATAATAGGCGTATGAATAAAAATTATCATTTTTTATCATAAGCTTATGGTGCTATGATAAAGTCTTGTTTTACTTTATTTGTGTTATAGAACAGTGTCCTGTTTGAATATTCTCTTTTGATGCTAAATAATATTTGAGTTCGATATCAGAGTATAACTTTATAAAGATAATACATTTTATGATTTTTTTGATATATATAAAACATTTTCTTTAAATTTGTCTGCTTTTTTAGAGTTTAGAAGTTTTTTACATTTTTAGGGATTTTTTATAACGCGGTTTAACAAGAAAAATTGCTTAAAAAGTCAATAAAGTTTGGGCATTTTTTGTAAAATGTTCTCTCTCATGGTGTTTTAGATAAACTGGAGCTTCCTTGATGTTTGAGGTCGTCTGTTTTGCGGATAGTGCTGTTTGCTTTTGAGCTTTAGTCGTTTTTTAGAAGAGCTGAAGATTATTTTAGGCGGTTTGAAATTTTTTGCTCCTTTATTGATTGCGTTTTTTTCGTTTTATTGTTGCTTGATTAGGGGTGTTTTTACCAGATTTTCCTTTTCGATTTTCCAAAATACCAGTGTCTATGGTTGGTCCCATATGTGCAAGGTCTGGTTTGGAGAAAAGGCTTGGTTGTAACACGGGCTCATGGGTGGATTGTTCGCTATGATGTGTTAAGGGGCTCTCAGCGATTTCTAGTTCTATCTTTTGTAATTGTTTGATTTCATCGCGAAGTCGCGCTGCTTCTTCAAAGTTGAGATCAGCAGCCGCTTCATGCATTAATTTTTCAAGGTGTTTAATATGAGATGTCAAATTGTTGCCAACCATATTTTTTTTCTCGATGACATCAGGGATATTTGTGCGAATATGGTTGTTTTCATAGCCTGAATTGAGAATATCTCCGATATTTTTTTTGATACTTTTCGGTGTGATATGGTGTTCTTCATTATAGGCTATTTGTTTTTGTCGACGTCTTTGTGTCTCCTGTAAGGCTCGTTCTATGGAGCCTGTGATTATATCTGCATAGAGGATAACGTGGCCATCCACATTACGTGCAGCACGTCCGATTGTTTGTATGAGGGAAGTTTCAGAGCGCAAAAAGCCCTCCTTATCGGCATCTAGAATGGCAACAAAACCACATTCTGGAATATCTAAGCCTTCTCGGAGCAAGTTGATACCGATGAGGACATCAAAGGTGCCAAGCCGCAGATCGCGTAGAATTTCAATGCGTTCTAATGTATCAATGTCAGAATGCATATAGCGTACGCGAATATCTTGTTCGTGGAGATATTCAGTTAAGTCCTCGGCCATACGCTTTGTGAGAACTGTCACCAATGTACGGTAGCCTTTTTGAATTGTTTTACGAATTTCATTCACAACATCATCGACTTGATTGCTGGCTGGACGAACCTCTGTTGGTGGATCAATGAGCCCTGTTGGACGAATAATTTGTTCTGCAAAAGTGCCATGAGATTGTTCTATTTCCCAGCGTCCTGGTGTTGCAGAGACGGCAATAGTTTGTGGGCGCATGGCATCCCATTCTTCAAAGCGTAAAGGGCGATTGTCCATACAGGAAGGTAGGCGAAACCCATATTCTGCTAGGGTTGCTTTTCTTCGAAAGTCACCTCGGTACATGCCTCCAATTTGGGGAATGGTTACGTGGCTTTCATCGATAAAAACAAGAGCATTGTTTGGAATGTATTCGAACAAGGTTGGTGGTGGTTCTCCGGGTTTTCGTCCTGTTAAATAGCGTGAATAATTTTCGATTCCAGAGCATGAGCCGGTGGTTCCCAACATTTCCAAATCAAAAATTGTACGTTGTTCTAAACGTTGTGCTTCTAAAAGACGTCCAGCTGCGTTCAACTCATCGAGGCGTTGAACGAGTTCCATTTTAATCGATTTCATCGCTTGGTTAAGTGTTGGGCGTGGTGTTACGTAGTGTGAGTTGGCATAAATTTTAATCGATTGAAGGTCGCCTGTTTTTTGTCCTGTGAGAGGATCAAATTCCGTAATTGTTTCCACTTCATCGCCAAAGAGCGAAATACGCCAAGCACGATCTTCGAGGTGGGCAGGGAAAATTTCAATTGTATCCCCTCGAACACGAAAGGAACCACGAATGAAATTAATATCTTGTCGATGATAGTGTTGGGCAACTAAATCGGCCAGTAATTGCCGTTGATTGAGTTTATCACCTTTTTCTATTTTGAAGGTCATAGCAGTATAAGTTTCTACTGAACCAATCCCGTAGATACAGGATACAGATGCGACAATAATGACGTCATCACGTTCAAGAACAGCACGTGTTGCAGCATGGCGCATACGGTCGATTTGTTCATTAATTGAGGATTCTTTTTCAATATAGGTATCAGAGCGTGCAACGTAGGCTTCTGGCTGATAATAGTCATAATAGGAAACAAAATATTCGACGGCATTGTGGGGAAAAAAACTTTTAAACTCTCCGTAAAGCTGTGCTGCTAGAGTTTTATTTGGTGCTAAAATCAGAGCTGGACGCTGTGTTTTTTCAATGATTTTGGCCATTGTATAGGTTTTTCCTGAGCCGGTAACACCCAAAAGCACTTGTGTACGTTCATCTTTTTGAATTCCCTCAACCAGAGTTTTAATTGCTTGAGGTTGATCTCCCGCAGGTTCAAAGGGTGTTTCGAGTTGAAATGGAATGCCACCTTCAGACTTTTCAGGACGAACAGGGCGGTGAGGTGTCCATAACGCGCCATTCTTAAAAAGAGGATTGCCTGAGGCAATCAGAGCAGAAAGAGCCTCAACTGTTGCTGTAACACCATTTTTCATTGTTGTATCCTTTAATAGAAAAGTGCTGGTGATTTTAAAGAAAATACTAATTTTTACAATTTCATTACGACAACAGCAAAACGTTATTGAACAGATTTATTTTGGTTTATTGGAGCTTTCATTAGGATATTGATCAAGTTTTTTCTATGAGACGAATTCTTCGAAGTGTTTCTTTGGAGGGGGCATATTGTGGTTGTTCGTGGACACTATTGCATTTTTGCCATGATGATATTTAAGATGGCATAAGTTATTATGGCTGTTATGGAGAATAATCGGTACGTTTGGGCACTAAAGACATCGTGTATGTGTGATAAAGATCATTTCCATCTTTAAATGAAAGATAACGAGATGACACCCAACCTATTTGAGTGTTATATCGGATATGGCACCAATTGCCTTCACAGTTTTTAACAAAAACCAATTCTCCAGCAGAGATTAAGCCGCAAAGTGCATACTGAGTGCTAGGACCTGTTCTAAAATTAAGATTTCTCGTAACAAAAGCATCCGCAGCTTCAGATACTGTTGTGGCGAAAAAGAAAGAGCCAAACATAAAAAAAATGACGATTTTTTTCATTCTTCTGTAAAGAATTTCTTTAGAGATTTTCTATCCTTCTCTCTTTGTATCCCATATGATTTCTTTTGCTAGATTATGATAAAACAGAAAAAAATACAATTCTTTCTTCTTTAGGAGACTTTAAAGAGAAGAGTGAAGTTTAACGGTTTAAACACCAAAATGAGATGTTTTAATCACTATTTGTGCATGTTTTGTTTCCTTTATTTATTTTTGTATGGAAAATAGCGATACTGTACTATATAATAAAAAAGATCGTAGTTTTCGGATTCCAAAAGTAATTTTGGAAGCCGTTTTTTGTATTTTTATTAAACCTTCCGTGTAATAGAAAGGGACGGATTATGGAAAAAGTTCCGATGACTACAGCTGGTTTTGAGAGTCTTAAAGAAGAGTTGCGTTGGCGTCAACAACAGGAGCGTCCGCGAATTATTGAAGCAATTTCTGAGGCGCGTGCACATGGTGATTTATCAGAAAATGCTGAGTATCATGCAGCTAAAGAAGCGCAAAGCCATAATGAGGGGCGTATAAATGAGCTTGAAGATTATATCGCACGAGCAGAAGTTATAGATGTCACGCGTCTTTCAGGCGACAAAATAAAATTTGGAGCAACCATTAAACTCTTGGATGAGGATACTGAAGAAAAAAAAGTGTATCAGATCGTAGGAGATCAAGAAGCTGATGTAAAGGTTGGTAAAATCTCTATTTCTTCGCCTATTGCACGTGCACTCATTGGCAAGCAAGAAGGTGATGTGATTGAGGTGAATGCACCCGGTGGTGCGCATAATTACGAGATCATTAAGGTTCAGTACATCTAAATAACATATGGATTATTATGCGTGTATCTTTGGATGAAACTGAGATTATTGCGCCTCACTTTAAAAGGCGTTTATCGGGAGTAACATCTACGATTATTCAGCTTATTCCACTGCAACGCGAACAGGGTGTGCGTATATCCACTTTGGGGTTTGGTTTACCACAAACTTTGCCGGCTCTTGCTTTTAAGGACCTTTTCGGACTTTGGAAAAGTCCGAAAGGGAAGCCATTTCGTATTTGGCATGCACGACGCAATATTGAGATGCTTTTTGGGATCTTTTTGCGCGATATCTTGAAAATGAAGCTGAAACTTATCTTTACATCGGCTTCACAACGCCATCATAAGCCTTTTACCAAATGGTTGATTCGCTGTATGGATAGGGTTATCGCTACCAGTACACATACGGGCGCTTATCTAGAAGTGCCT
Source organism: Bartonella sp. MR63HLJHH (assembly GCF_042194155.1). NCBI lineage: Bacteria > Pseudomonadati > Pseudomonadota > Alphaproteobacteria > Hyphomicrobiales > Bartonellaceae > Bartonella > Bartonella sp. MR63HLJHH. The sequence goes on along the minus strand of NZ_JBHIMN010000003.1, from coordinate 157,063 downwards.
CATAAGGTTATTATGCATGGGGTGGATGTGAAGCGTTTTACTCCACCACAGACTCTTGATGATTGCTTTTTTTCGACAGGATTTCCAGGAAAATACGCGGTAGGGTGTTTTGGGCGTCTGCGTTACTCAAAGGGAACAGATTTATTTGTTGATGCCATGATAGCGTTATTGCCTGACTATCCTGAATGGACAGCACTTATCGCTGGTCGTACGACAGAGCAATATTATCATTTTGAAAAAGAATTACACCAAAAGATTGCTAAGGCTGGTCTGGATGATCGCATTATTTTTCTTGGTGAGATTCTGGATATCCCTTTGTGGTATCGTCGTTTATCGCTTTATGTTGCACCTTCTCGTACAGAAGGTTTCGGTTTAACACCATTAGAAGCAATGGCATCACAGGTTGCGGTTGTAACGAGTGATGCAGGAGCTTATAAAGAATTGGTGGTCGAGGGAACAGGAACAGTTGTAAAAGCAGGAGATGGAGCGGCTTTAACAGCAGCAATTGAACCTTATTTTGCTGATGTAGAAAAAACATTGGTAGCCGGAAAGAAAGCTTTAACCCATGTTCGTACACACTTTCCTTTGGAAAAGGAGACAACCGAGATTGAGCGTGTTTACAAAGAACTGTTTGCGGAAAAAACACTTTGATTATTATATCAAAAATCTTTTTGAGGAGTGATAAAAAGTGTCTTCCTTAAAGGTTTTTCATAGTCATCAAGAAAACAGCTCAATGATATAAATGTTATTTTACAAAATTTATATTGTCTTTAGTAGAACGCTATAAGAAGTTCTCAAAATTTTGGATAAAAGATTAAAAATGTATACGCTTGAGAGCAATATGTGCTTTATGATGAAGCATACTAGGAGAGAGGAAAATTATTTTTATTCAGTGATATTTTAGAATAAGAAAATAATGCTTTAACTCAAGTTTAGATATACGGTGTCGTACTGATATTGTTCGTTTTGGAAGACTTAAATAGATAGAAAAAACGTTTTCTTGTCTTTAAAAAGATATTTATGGTGTCTCCATGGGTAAAATAGTCGTACATATTTTCAATAAATTCATAATAAGATGGATCTAAGATCAATATATATATGATTTCTATAGATAATTTACCTTTTTAATTTGAATAAGAGCTATCCTCTTGCACATCACAATTGGAAGAAAGCATGTGGTGGATAAAAACTATTGAAGACAGGGTATAAAGAAATTTCTTATAAATTGTCTGAAATGCAGGCTGTTACGACATTAACAGAAAGAAAATAGTATGGTGGTACTAATTTATATCTTATTTTGTGGTACCGACTTGCACCTTATTATTATTTAAGTAAAAATGATGGTGCCTATTTTATATCGTTGATATGATGATTTGTATGAAATTTTAGGAAATCTTCAGTGGATTGAGTGAGGGGTGAATATTATGACTCATACTGTTCACGCTTTTTTATCTTGTAAATTTTTTATCATGGTAGAATAAAATGCTCTATGCATTAGAATTGTTCACGCCAGAAAGCGGGAATAAAAAGGACGAATATTGTTATGATTTCAAGGCGTCCAGCTAACATTAGAAAACTTAAAATCCATAAAGCATTATCGTTGATTGTAGAGAAATTACCAGCGGGGCCAATAATATCTCCAAAGCCTGGACCAACATTTGAAAGTGCGGTTAAGACACCGGTAAAGGCAGAGGTAAAGTCAAGACCGGTTGTAAGCAAAAGTGCAGTGCCGATAACAAGGCAAAACATATAAAGACAGACAAAAAACAAAACGGCTTGAGCAACATCGTTTGATATATTTGAGTGATCGTAGCGCGCCTTTACAACGACATTAGGAGAAAGAAGTTTTTCTATATTTGTTTGTGTAATACGCCAAAGAATAATGAGGCGATTGATTTTCATGCCACCAGAAGTAGAACCAGCACATCCGCCTGTAAAAGAAACAATGAAGAAAATTCCAAGCGCAAATGGTCCCCAAAGTTGATAATCTTCAGCGCTGTAACCTGTGGTGCTAATAATGGATGAAAGGTGAAAAATGACATCAAGGAAAATTAAGTGGAATGCGCGATGATCATAAAACCGTAGCCATGCCGCTAAAGCAAAGCTGAAAAGGAGAACGATATGGAGAAAAACAATCACTTGTGGGTCAAGGAAGCGTTTGGAGTGTCCAGGAAGGACTAATTTAACATAAAGTACGAAGGGCAAAGCAGAAAGCAACATGAAGATTGTTGAAATAATTAAGATGGCTGGTTTATCTAAAAAATAACCAAAAGAAGCATCATGCGTTGAAAAACCAGCTGTTGCGACTGTACTCATTGCATGGTTAATGGCATCAAATAAATTCATGCCTGCAGCAAAATAAGAAAGCATACAAGCCAATGTGAGACCAACATAAGCGATGATAATTCCGTTAGCAATTTGGTTGATGCGAGGCAATATTTTTTCAGATTTATCAGATGATTCCATATGAAAAAGTCGTACGCCACCCACACGCAGTGAAGGCAAAAGTAAGAGGGCTAAACCGATAAAACCAATGCCCCCAATCCAGCATATAAGAGAACGCCATAACAAAATACTTCGCGATAAATTATCAAGATCAGAAAGGACTGTGGAACCTGTTGTTGTAATTCCAGAAACAGATTCAAAAATGGCTCCTGCTAGAGAAATGGGAAGAGGAGAAAGATAAAGAGGTAAGGCACCTACGATGCTTCCTGTTAGCCAAAGACAAACAGTGAGCATAAAGCCAAGCCGTGCTGAAAAACGACAAGTAGCTCCCTTAGTTGCTAAAAGAATCAGCGTTGCTAACATGGTGGTTATGGCACAAGAATAGAGAAAGGTTATCCAATTACGATTGTTGTCGTGCAGATCCACAAAAATTGGCAAAAGCATTGCTCCTGCCATGATTAACGCAAAACGTGCACAGACATTGATAATAAACTGAAAAATGACCGTTCCCTATCTTTGTATCTCTTTTTATTATGGTTTTGTGCTCATAAGAATTTACGTTTTTCTCTTTATAGGATAAAGATTAATTCTTAACATTAGGATGCCTTGATGAAATTGGTAATCAGACCTTTTCATAAAACTTGAAAATGAAGTACATATAACATAATTGGAGTTCTTGAAAAATATTTTTTTAAAAGGCTGCATTCCGTTATCATTTATAGAATAATTAAGTTATAATAAAGTGAAGGGGATTTAATGGTACAATCGCATATTCGTCTGCTGATTATTGGCTCAGGTCCAGCTGGTTATACAGCGGCGATCTATGCAGCAAGAGCAATGCTTAAGCCGGTTTTGGTGACGGGCTTGCAGCAGGGTGGACAATTGACAATTACAACTGATGTTGAGAATTATCCAGGTTTTGCAGATCCCATTCAAGGACCGTGGTTGATGGAACAAATGGCGAAACAAGCTGAGAATATGGGGACAAAAATTGTCTATGATACAATTATAAAGGCTGATTTGTTGAAGTATCCTTTTGTCTTATATGGGGATTCAGGAACACAATATTCTTGTGATGCACTGATTATTGCAACAGGAGCTCAAGCGCGCTGGCTTGGTTTAGAAAGTGAACAAACCTTTATGGGCGGTGGTGTGTCCGCTTGTGCTACATGTGATGGCTTTTTTTACCGTAATAAGGACGTTATTGTCGTGGGAGGAGGAAATACCGCTGTTGAAGAAGCACTTTATTTATCGCATTTGGCTAAAAGTGTAAGCGTGGTTCATCGCCGAGATCATTTTCGGGCAGAAAAAATTTTGCAAGATAGGTTGCTTGCTTGCAAGAACGTACGTATCATTTGGGATCATGTGGTGGAAGAAATTGTGGGGCTGCCAGCACAGGGGCCAGTGGGCGCTGTTGTAACAGGGGCACGTCTGAAAAATGTTAAGACAGGTCACGAGATGACAGTGAATGCAGAGGGAATATTTATTGCTATTGGGCATGATCCTGCTGTTTCTCTGTTTGAAGGACAGCTGAAACAAAAACGAGGCGGCTATTTATGGACAGCACCGGACTCAACAGCAACAAGCATTGCTGGTGTTTTTGCTGCTGGGGATGTAACAGATGAAATATTCCGCCAAGCTGTAACAGCTGCGGGAAGAGGATGTATGGCTGCGTTGGAAGCAGAACGGTTTCTGGATATATCTAAGCGTTAGTAACTTATTGAGAACATAAAGAATCTAGAGGTAGAATTAATTGTGGCGCCACCGTTGGATTGGGATAAGTTAAGGGTTTTTCACGCTGCAGCAGAAGCGGGATCTTTTACGCATGCTGCTCAAAAGCTTCATTTATCTCAGTCAGCAGTTTCACGACAGGTTTCGGCTTTAGAACAAGAGGTTGGGGTATCCTTATTTCAACGTCATGCGCGTGGTTTGATTCTTACAGAACAGGGAGAAACTCTTTATCGTACAGCTCATGATGTTTTGATGAAGCTTGAAAGTGTACGTTTGCAATTAAGTGAAAGCTATGCAAAACCAACGGGGCACTTGCGTGTGACCTCGACCTTTGGAATGGGGGCAGGGTGGATTGCGGAGCGTATGCCAGAATTTCTTAGTCTTTATCCTGATATGCAGGTTCAGCTTTTGCTTTCCGATGAAGAGCTTGATTTGACAATGTGTCATGCGGATTGTGCTGTTCGCTTACATCAACCCCAACAACCTGATCTTATACAAAGAAAACTCTTTACAATTCATATGCATGTTTATGCTTCGGAAAAGTATATTGCAAATTATGGAAAGCCGGAAAAATTGTCTGATCTTGATGAACATCGTATTATTTCGTTCGGTGAACCTGTCCCACCTTATTTGTCTGGTTTAAATTGGTTGGAAAAGGCTGGTAGAAGTGATGGATCATTGCGCGTTTCAGTTCTACAAATCAACAATATCATCTCAATAAAGAATGCGCTTATGCGTGATCTTGGGATTGCTGTGCTGCCTGATTATATCGTCAATAATGATGAGCATTTGGTGCGTCTTTTTCCTGATATGGTTGATATTCCTTCTTTTGATACTTTTTTTTGTTATCCTTATAATTTAAAGAATTTGGCAAGGTTAAATGCTTTTCGAGATTATATTTTTTTAAAAGCCCGTCAGTGGTCTTTTTAATGTTAATACCTTAATTTATAAGGAATAATTAACTTTTTTACAATTTGAGATTCCCCTAATATTCTTTCGTTTTAAATTTGCTCATATTGAATCAATTAAAACTATTCGTTGCACATTAAAAGTGGATGGAGTCCGTGTGGAAAAATACTTTTGAAAAAAGGGATAAACGTTTTTTATGAATGCTAGCAAATGTGAGGGGTATTATATATTGAAAACTGGATAATCGTGTGATGGTGTAGCTTACATTTTTATATTTAATTAAAAAGAGTGGTACATGATGGAGACAAATTTAAAGCTATGTGTTTATTGCATAGCAGATGCGCTTAAGTCTTTATTGTACTTTTTCTTATAAAATGACATAGAATACTATCTCTTGATTATGTTGCCTCCCAGTGCATTTTCTTGAGTGTTCCCTTACGAAGATCTATCAGATTGATTTTATCTCTGAGGATTTTCCAAATTTGCCGGACGTATGTCCGGCTTTTTTTTATTTTTGAAAGAGCTCCTAGAAATTGCAATATATGGGAGGATGATAAGGAAAAAATTTCGAAACTTGTGGATATCCAACAATTTTTTAAGAATACTAAAATTCAATAAGGAGTTTGAGAGAGATTTATTCTGTTGTAGCATAAAAGTCTGTCTTTTAGGGGCGTGATATAAAATATTTAAAACTTTATACATTGAGGTGCTTTTTATTAGAGTGAGAGGTGAATATTTAAGGCAGGTCTTGTTCATAAAGCCTATGAAGTAAATCAAGTCGTTATTAGATAGAACTTAAAGGAAACTGGATTGTTTACATAACGACGGGAGGAGGCTTCTTCTTCATTTTAGGACGAAGAAGAAGCCGAGAAATAGAAAAGATTTGATTATAAGGGCAATTGTGTTTAAAAGTGCTCGATCTTTTTTAGAGTTATAAATTGAATAGAGAAAGCAGAATAGTTTTTTCATCTCTCATGATAATAAACCGATTCATTTATTTGATCGCTAGATTTTTTTGCTCTTTATCTACAGCCTCTATTGTTGTGTTTATTCATGGATATTTTTACTGAATCGATTGATTCAGACCATGATACAATTTCCGATATTTTCTCGGATATACTGACATTCGGCAAAAAAAACGATCACAAGAGATGATATTAAAAATTTTAAATTAAACTGTTGCAAAAGCGCTGTATACGTATACAAGCTTCTTCAAGTAATTCTTCTGATGTTGCATAAGAAATACGAAAAGCTGATCCAAGTCCAAAAGCAGATCCTTGGACGACAGCAACAGCTTCTGTTTCTAGAAGCGCTATGGCAAAGTCTTCATCATTCGTAATACATTGACCGTTGGGTGTTTTCTTTCCAATAAGTCCTGTGCAAGAGGGATAAACATAAAAAGCACCTTCGGGCGTTGGACAGTGAATGCCAGGAGCTTGGTTTAGCATGGAAACAACGAAATCACGGCGTGCTTGAAAAATACTTTTATTTTTAGCGATAAAGCTTTGTGGCCCATTGAGTGCTTCAACAGCAGCCCATTGTGAAATGACACTTGTTCCAGATGTTTGCTGACCTTGAATGGTATCCATAGCTTTAATTAATTCTTGTGGTCCCCCTGCATAGCCGATTCTCCATCCCGTCATCGCATAGGCTTTGGAAACACCATTCATTGTGAGTGTACGCTCATAAAGCGCTGGTTCTACTTGAGCTGGAGTAACAAAGGTAAAACCCTCATATGTGAGATGTTCATATATATCATCGGAAAGAATATAAACATGAGGATATTTTACTAAAACATCTGTGAGTTTTTTCAATTCATTATGTGTATAAGCGGCACCTGATGGATTTGAAGGAGAGTTAAAGATGAACCATTTAGTTTTGGGGGTAATGGCAGCTTCTAGCTCTTGTGGTTGGAGTTTATAAGAAAATTCGGCTTTTGTTTCTAAAAAAACAGGCGTACCATCGTTGAGTGCAACCATTTCTGGATAACTTACCCAATAAGGAGATGGAATGATAACTTCATCCCCTTTATTTAAAGTTGCCATCAAAGCATTAAAGAGAATCTGTTTACCGCCGGTTCCAACAATAATTTGCTCTGGTTCATAATTGAGATTATTTTCTCTTTTAAACTTTGCAGCAATTGCTTGGCGCAATTCTGGAATTCCAGATATGGGAGGGTATTTTGTTTCTCCTCTTCGAATAGCTTCAATAGCTGCGTTTTTGATGTTGTCTGGGGTATCAAAGTCTGGCTCTCCAGCGCTTAAAGCAATAACGTTGCGCCCTAATGTTTTTAAATGACGGGCTTTTTGGGAAGCAGCAATTGTTGCAGAAGGTTTGATACGAGACAGTTTGTCGGCAATAAAAGCCATAATTTTAAATCCTTATATTATATCAACAAATGGTTATTGCTTTAAGGATATTCTATAAGAGATTATATTGTATGCAATAAAAAACTTCCAAAATACTCTTACACGGGCTTTACATTCTTCTTTTTTGAGATTTTTACAAGATAATCTATTCTTAGATTTTATGAAAGTTTTAGAGGAAGTATAAGGGGGGTGATAAATTGTGCAAAGGAGATAAGCAGTCTTTTATTTTAACAAGGTAAAATGATGCTTTATACAAAATAAAAAAAATCTTCGTCGTTACAGACGAAGATTTTTAAATAAAATATTGCAGAATTTAAACCTTAAAGAGCTGCAAGGTTGCCAGCGGCAAATTTTCCTGAACGACGATCTTGAAGAACATCATAAGAAATTTTTTGCCCTTCATTAAGACTGTTTAGACCAGAACGCTCAACAGCAGAAATGTGCACAAATACATCTGCACTACCATCACTAGGCTGAATGAATCCGAAGCCTTTTGTTGTATTAAACCACTTAACTGTTCCTGTAGACATAGGAAACTCCTTAGAATATATAATTATATTGAGTATTGAAGCTTTCATTCCTTCAATACGGTTGTAGATCGAAATTAGGTGGGAGAAGTTTCGTCAAAAGTGCAGATCGCACAGGAAAGAAAGTCACGTAACCGAAAATTCGATGAAACCTCTATAAAAGTCTTTAGAACAAAAAGCAAGTCTTAATCAATTTTTATATAAAAAAAATAAGAAAGCAGTGTACCTTTTGCTGAGTAGAAAAAATTTAACTGAAATAACTTTGTAGTGAACGTACTTCAAGGCGCCTTTTTTTGAGTGCTTTGATCGCTTCTACGACGGCTTCGGCCCCAGCTATTGTTGTATAATAGGGAACATTTTGCATGAGTGCTGCATAACGTAATGATTTTGAGTCTGAGATGGCACTGGCAGTGCTAGTTGTATTAAAAATCAATTGAATTTGGCGATTACGAATAGCATCTTCAATATGAGGATGCCCTTCTAGGACTTTGTTAATTTTTGTTGCTTCAACGTGGTGTTCGGTAAGAAATTTATGTGTTCCACTTGTGGCGACAACAGAAAAGCCAAGTTCAGTTAAACGTTTTACAGGATTTAAGATGCGTTTTTTATCTTCATCTCTTACAGAAACGAACAAAGTTCCCTCTTTAGGGAGTTTTACACCAGCTCCAAGTTGTGCTTTAGCAAAAGCAAGCGAAAATTCATAGTCAAGTCCCATAACTTCACCGGTTGAGCGCATTTCTGGACCAAGAAGTGTATCAACACCTGAAAAACGAGCAAAAGGAAACACTGCTTCCTTGACGGCAATATGTTGTTTTTTCTGCAAGGAAGGTAATCCACCATAAGCTTGAAGAGCATCATGAAGTGTTTCTCCTGCCATAATACGTGCAGCCATTTTAGCAATAGGGCGACCAATCGTTTTTGCAACAAATGGGACAGTACGTGAAGCACGGGGATTGACTTCTAAGACATAAATGGTGTCATCTTTTATAGCATATTGTACATTCATTAAGCCGCGAACATGAAGTGCTTGTGCTAATGCTTTGGTTTGGCGCTCTAATTCAGTAACTATTTTATTTGAGAGCGTACGGACTGGTAAAGAACATGCTGAATCACCAGAGTGGATACCAGCTTCTTCAATGTGTTCCATAATACCAACAATCAGTGTTTCGTTGCCATCACATAGACAATCAACGTCTACTTCAATTGCTTCTGTTAAATAGGTATCAAAAAGAAGCGGATTTTTACCAAGCAATATATTGATTTGTCCTGTTGTGTCGTTAGGATAACGGACTTTGATATCTTCTGAAATTAATTCTGGGACACTCTCAAGTAAATAATTTTGTAAGCTACGTTCATCACGGATAATTTGCATAGCACGTCCTCCTAAAACATAAGAGGGACGTACAACCAATGGGAAGCCTAGTTCGTGGGCAATGAGGCGTGCTTGTTCGATGGAGTGAGCAATACCATTTTGAGGTTGTGTTAAGTTAAGTTTAAATAACAGTTTTTGAAAGCGATCTCTATCTTCTGCTAAGTCGATAGCGTCAGGTGAAGTACCCAAGATGGGAATGTTGTGTTTTTCTAGAGCGCTTGCCAATTTCAAGGGTGTTTGTCCGCCAAATTGGACGATGACTCCAACCAAATCTCCTTTTTCCTGTTCTGCTTCTAAAATAGCGATAACATCTTCTGTTGTTAAAGATTCAAAGTAAAGGCGATCAGAGGTATCATAGTCGGTTGAAACTGTTTCAGGATTACAGTTAATCATAATCGCTTCAAAGCCTGCATCACGCAGTGCAAAAGCAGCGTGGCAGCAACAGTAATCAAATTCAATACCTTGCCCAATGCGGTTTGGTCCACCGCCTAAAATAGCAATTTTTTTGCGTTCAGAAATGTGTGCTTCCGAGTGCTCTATACCTGCAAAGGGAACTTCATATGTTGAATACATATAGGCTGTAGGAGAAGAAAATTCAGCAGCACAAGTGTCAATCCGTTTGAAGACGTGTTTAACATTCAGTGATTTGCGTAAAGCTGCGATATCATCGGGTTCTTTTCCAGTAAGGGAGGCTAATCGCGCATCTGAAAATCCCATAGCTTTTAACATACGTAAGTTATCTGCGTCTTGGGGTAATCCATGAACGCGGATACGCTGCTCCATTTCAATGATGGAGGCTATTTGTTCTAAAAACCACGGATCAATTTTGCTAATTTGGTGAATCTCATCTAAGGGTAAGCCTGTGCGCATGGCTTGAGCAATATAGCGTAGACGATCAGGGCTTGGTATTGCAATGGCGGAGCGTATAGAACTTTTTTCATCACCTTCAGCATGCTCTGGAATAACAATTTCATCAAGACCCGTAAGTCCTGTTTCAAGTCCACGGAGTGCTTTTTGTAACGATTCTTGAAAAGTGCGTCCAATTGCCATGACTTCTCCTACAGATTTCATCGCAGTTGTGAGGACAGGTGATGAACCGGGAAATTTTTCGAAAGCAAAACGAGGAATTTTTGTCACAATATAGTCAATAGAAGGTTCAAATGATGCTGGTGTTGCACCACCCGTTATATCATTTTTTAATTCATCAAGAGTATAACCAACAGCCAGTTTAGCGGCTACTTTGGCAATGGGAAACCCCGTTGCTTTTGAGGCAAGCGCTGAAGAGCGAGAAACACGTGGATTCATTTCAATAACAATGAGGCGCCCATTTTCAGGATTGACAGCAAACTGTACATTGGATCCCCCCGTTTCAACACCAATTTCACGCAAAACAGCAATCGAAGCATTACGCATACATTGATATTCTTTATCTGTTAAGGTGAGAGCAGGCGCTACAGTGATCGAATCACCGGTATGAATCCCCATTGGATCAATGTTTTCAATAGAACAAACAATGATACAGTTGTCGTTCTTATCACGAACAACTTCCATCTCATATTCTTTCCACCCTAAAACACTTTCTTCAATTAAAACTTCAGTTGTAGGCGAAGCTTCAAGACCGCGTTCGATAATTTCATAAAATTCAGAACGATTGTAAGCGATTCCACCACCGGTTCCACCAAGGGTAAATGAAGGACGAATAATAGCTGGAAGTCCAACAACATCAAGAGCTTGAACTGCTTTTGCTGTTGCATGGGCGATATAATGTTGTTTGCGATCAGTTTCGGTATGTCGCCAGTTGCGCTCAAGTTCTTCGAGTGCTTTGTCAAGTGCAGCACCAGAAAGTTTTGCTTTAAGTTCAGCACGCGTTTTTGCGTGCTGTCGGCGATTTTCTTCTTTTAGTTCTGTTGCATTGGCTAACATAGAGCGTGGCGTTTCCAAACCGATTTTTGCCATCGCTTGGCGGAATAAAGCACGATCTTCAGCTTTATCAATAGCATCAGCATTGGCCCCTATCATTTCAACATGATAGCGGTCTAAAATACCCATACGCTTTAATGATAAAGCAGTGTTGAGGGCTGTTTGTCCTCCCATAGTGGGCAAAAGGGCATCGGGACGTTCGTGGGCAATAATTTTGGCAACTATTTCAGGAGTAATGGGCTCTATATAAGTTGCATCAGCTAGATCTGGATCTGTCATAATCGTGGCAGGATTAGAATTTACCAAAATAATTCGATAACCTTCTTCTTTTAATGCTTTACAGGCTTGTGTGCCTGAATAATCAAATTCACATGCCTGACCAATGATAATAGGTCCTGCTCCGATGATAAGAATAGATTTTATATCTGTGCGTTTGGGCATGGCTTTTTCCTATGACAAATATCTGTGCGCGATTGTTGCGGGTAAAATATTTCAGTTCTGAGGCTACAGTCATTTTATAAGTTAAGTGACAAAGAAAGTAAGCACTAAAATACCTTTTCCATGCTTTTTTTCATAAAATTGAAGATAAATTTCTTTTTTGAGCTGAGTCATCTCGTAAGTATATCAAAAGTATGATCTTTGATAAAAAAATAATAGTAGTACTCCAACAAATTAGAATATTTAAGCATACTGTGGAGAATAAAAGCCGGAACATCTTTTCAGTCCATTGCCGGCACATTTTGTGTTTTATGACGTTGTTTTCCTAAAGAGAGGGCGCGCACTTTTTCTGTTGCTTGTAAAACATAAGCCACTATTGATGGTTCGATGGGATTTCGTAAAATAAAATGGGAAGTTTATCTTGTTATTCCGTAAAATACTGCCGTTTAGAGCTGTGATATAAGGTATGAAAATTTACCACATTAAGGTGTTTTTTGTTAGAGTATATGATAGAATTCAGGGCGGGATTTGTTTTTAGAGAGCTTGTGAAATAAACCATATGAAATGGTCTTAGTTGGAATCTGTTAGATAAAAAGCAAGATTGTTGATAGATCTGTTCTGGTCGAATTTTCCGTTTTAGGGTAGGAAGAAAGTCAATTGATGTATATTTCCATTTCATAAAAGGGTGAGAGTGTATTTTAATACAATGGCTAAGGAGATAATTTCAGAATGATTTTGTTTGCTGTTAAAAGATAGTGAATACTCTCTCTTTACTTTATGGATGATGTTCAAAAATATTTAAAAATATAAAGAAGGCTAAAATGCTGAACATTTCCCAAACGAGAATATTCTGTCTGAAAGATGTATCAATAGGAAAGCTTTTGGTGGCTAGGTCTCAAAAAGGGATTTGTTATATAGCGTTAGGAGATACTATAGAACAATTATTACAGGAGTTTACGATACGATTTGGCAATGCACAACAAGTTGTAGGTGACAATACATTTAAGAGAGAAGTTGCTCATATTATAGCTATGATAGAAACACCTAAGTTGGTCAAAAAATATAATTTTCCCTTAGATATAAATGGTACAGTTTTTCAACGACAAGTATGGGCAGTATTATGTGATATACCATGTGGTGAAACAATTTCATATGAAGTCTTAGCATGCCGTATTGGTATACCGAACGCTTTTCGTGCCGTTGCTAATGCGTGTGCACGTAACGAATTGGCTGTTATCATTCCGTGTCATCGTGTTGTGCGTAAAAATGGTTTTATTTCAGGGTATCGTTGGGGATCCAAACGGAAACAGATTTTGCTACAACGAGAACAAAATGGAGGAATTTAATTTTGTGTGATGGGCATTATAATCGTTACAGTTGTCCCTTTCATTTCTTTTGAGGTAATTTCAAGTTTTCCTTTGTGGAGTTCTAGCAAGGAGCGTGAAATGGCTAAGCCAAGACCTGAGCCCGTGTGAGATTTAGTAAGCTGATTTTCAACTTGTTCAAAAGGTTGCCCAAGTTTTTTAATTGCTGATTGGGGAATACCAACACCTGTATCTGTAATTTTAAAAATAAGGTTGTTTTTTTTCTTGAAAGCGCAAACATCAATATTTCCGCCAGAAGGCGTAAATTTAACGGCATTAGAGATGAGATTAAGGAAAATCTGTTTCATAGCACGACCATCAACTTCAGCATGAAGTTCTGGCGTAATGTTTGTTGTAACAACAATATTTTTTTCTTGAGCTTGAGGCGTTAGTGTCCGTACTGCTTCACTAATGATGGGCTCAAGATCGGTATTTTTACAATCAAGCGAAAATCTTCCAGCTTCAATTTTTGACATATCAAGGATGTCATTGATAAGGGTTAGAAGATGGGTTCCCGAATTGTAAATATCATGCATATATTCCTTATAGCGTTGTGAGCCAAGAGGTCCAAAAGTCGATTGCAACATGATATCTGAAAAGCCGAGAATAGCGTTAAGAGGAGTGCGCAATTCATGGGACATATTAGCCAAAAACTCTGATTTAGCTTTGTTAGCACTTTCAGCACGCTCTTTTTCTGCCTTGAGACTTTTATTAAGTTTTTCAACTTCTGAGGCACGTTGTTGAGCACTTCCTCGAGCACGTTTGAGTTCTTGAATAAAAGAAAAAAGACGCCTTTCACTGTCTTCAAATTTTTCCTGTTGTTGTTTAAGCTCAGAAATGTCAGTACCAATACAAACCAATCCTCCGTCTTGGGTTCGCCGTTCGTTAATTTTGAGCCAACAACCATCTGCCGTTTGGCGAATACTGGTTAAGTTACCAGTACCATCATCTTTAAGGGGATATTCACTGAGTGCAGGGCGTGCCATGGCTTCGACGGTTGCACGTTGGATACCGGATTGTAGAATTTGTTTAGGAATAGCAGCATATTCGCAAAATTTGCTGTTGGACATGACTAAACGTCCTTCTGAATCCCACAAGACGAAAGATTCTGAAATGTTTTCAATTGCATCACGGATACGAAGGTCGGCTTGCGCTGTTTGTTCAGCCAATTGTTGCTGTTCACTAATATCGAAGGAAATACCAACCAAATGGGGTTCTTCTTCTTCAGTAACTTCAGCACGAATGCGCATCCAGACATAATGGCCATCGGCATGACGCATGGGAACGTTAATATCGATATGCTTTTTTTTACCGCTCATTAATTCCTGAGCAAGATCAAAAAAATTCGCATCATTTGGATTGATAATGGCGCTAATTTGGGAAATTGATAGCAGTGCATCTTGAGGGACATAGCCCAGCATTTCATACATTGCTCGTGACCAGTAGACGCGTCCACTTGCCATATTCCAATCCCATAGTCCACAGCGTCCACGCATCATTGCCATATCAATACGGTTTTGAATTTTTTCTGAGACAAGATCCGTTTTGCGTGCTCGTACAATTTGGTTGTAATAAGCATAAAGAAGAGCGAGGATAACGCCACTAGTTCCAATGAACAGGGTTATATTTAACGAGAGAATTTTCCGCCATTCCATGGCGCTATCTTGCATTTTTTCGCTAATGAATACGCCATATTGCCCATTTTCTGTTTGCTGAAATGAAGCAAGAGCAGGGGCATCTTTTCCTATTGTGATTTTCATAATTCCAACGTGCTGTCCAAGAGATTGTAAAGCAATGCTGTCAGAGATAAAATCTTGCAAAGGTTTTCCTAAAGAAATCTCTGAACTGGATGAAGCTAAGACATTTCCTTTTTGATCAATAATGGCGATTAGAGTGCTAGGATTAATAAGATCTTGATTACGAAAAGTGGTGAGGATATTTTGCAAATGACTATGAGAAAGGGCAGAGACTTTTCCTTTCTGAGAAACAGCCAGTAAGTCATGATTAATTGTATTGGTAATATGAGAAGCTAAGAGAGTGATGGTAGAACGCGTGTTCTTATCAATCGTGTTACGCCAATCATAGAGTGATACAAAACGAATTGATGCAAGTACAATAAGAAATGCTAAAATGACAAACGGAAGTGAGCGACGCAACCAAGGTTCAATAAAGAGAAGCTTTTGATAGGCGGAGCCAGAAAGCAGATGAATACGTTTTTTCTGCGCTTTATGACTTGGAGCGCTCGATTTTGAATCAGCATATATCCCCCTTGGCGCATTATATGCGTCCAATTTAGCCATCTCTTGTTCCTTTAATTACAGAATAATGTGATTTAAAAACTGCTTCGATATTCATAGTAACCCCATCGAGTGCAATGAATCAAAACAGGAGTCTTCTGTCCAGTCTTTTTTTTTAAAAAAATAATTTTACTTCTATGAACTTGGAATATGAAAAGGAAAAGGCACTTTAAACATGATCTATAAACAGGCTTAGATTGCCTGTTTATAGATTTAATGATGATCGAATAGTCTGTAGAATTTATTTAAAAAATATTATAGAATATTGATTTAAAATAATTTTTCGTTTCAAGTGAGCAGACGGTTGATAATATCAGCGACATCGCTTGATAATTTTGGCGCAGCAGCAATTGTTTTTAATTCAGTTTCAAGTTTTTGTTGTCGAATGGGTTCTAATTGTCGCCAAGAGCGCATCGTCGTTAATAATCGTGAAGCGAGCTGTGGATTTTTTTTGTCAATTTCCAAAATGATTTGGCAAAGAAAATGATAAGATGCTCCATCCATCCTGTTAAAGCCCGTGAGATTGTTAGAGGCAAAGACACCGATTAGGGAACGCACACGATTGGGATTGTCTTTTGAAAATAGCGGGTGTTGCATGAGCTTTTGAACATTCTCGAGCGTTGATGCCCCTGCAACCATTGCTTGAATGGAGAACCATTTATCCATGACCAAAGGATCATGGTGATAGCGGTTTTCAAAATCATTTAAGGCATTTTGCGCCTGCTCACTTTCATTAAAACGCTTCACGAGAACAGCGATACTAGCCATACGGTCAGTCATATTATCAGCTGTTGCATATTGTGCGGCAGCACGATTTGGATTGGCCTCAGTAATGGAAAGATAATCCAGTATTATATTCTTTAATGCTCGCTTTCCAGCTTGTACAGTGTTTGATGAATAGGGCTCTTTGGTTTGCATTTGCCCATAAAATTTTGTGAAGAGCCCTTGATGTGTATGTGCGAGCGAAGCTAAAAACTGATTGCGCACATGATGAATACGCTCTGGGTGAATATTTTTACCAAGTGTATGGGCAAGTTCAACTTCGCTCGGTAAACTTAAACAAAATGCACGAAACTCAGGTTCAAGACTTTCATCTGTAATGATAGCTTCAATCAATTTTATCAAAGCAGAGGGCATCCCCTCTTTTGCTTTTGTTTCATCTTGAATGCTTTGAATCAAAGCTTGCGTCATTAAATGATTAAGAGATTGCCAGCGATTGATGTGATTGTCATCATGTTGTGCAAGAAAAATAAGTTCGCTTTCATTGAATGGAGTTTGTAGATTGATTGGCGCAGAGAAGTCTCTAAGCAGTGATAAAACAGGTTTTTCACGCAGACCCTTTAATGTAAACGTTTGGTTTTCCTTGGATAAAAGCATAACGTTTGATTGAATATCTGTATCCGCTTCATAGGTGAGGTTTTCTCCATTAGGTCCTAACAAGCCAAATAATATAGGGATAAGCATGGGCTTTTTTGTATTTTGTTGTGGGGTTGCCGGAATATGTTGCTTTGCATGAATTGTTAAAACACCATCGCTATAATGACTATCGATTTCTACATTTGGTGTTCCAGCTTGTTCATACCACAACATGAATTGGGAAAAGTCTTGACCAGATACTTCAGCAAAACAGGTGATAAAATCTTCAATTGTACAAGCTTGTCCATCATGACGTTGAAAATAAAGATCAGTACCTTTACGAAACAGAGAGGGTCCTAAAATAGTCCGTATCATGCGAACAACCTCAGCACCTTTTTCATAAACAGTTGTGGTGTAAAAATTGTTAATTTGGCTATATTGACGAGGACGTACAGGATGAGCGAGGGGACCAGCGTCTTCGGCAAATTGAGTAGCTTTTAATGTTTTTATATTTTCAATTCGCTGTAGGCTGCGTACATTTTGATCTGATGAAAATTCCTGATCACGATAAACAGTGAATCCTTCTTTTAAACAGAGTTGAAACCAATCGCGACAGGTAATACGATTACCGCTCCAATTATGGAAATATTCATGTGCAATGACACGTTCAACATTTCTATAATCTTGATCGGTTGCTGTTTCAGGATCTGCCAGAACATATTTATCATTAAAAACGTTAAGTCCCTTATTTTCCATTGCTCCCATGTTAAAGTCGGACACAGCAACAATATTGAAAACATCAAGATCATATTCGCGCCCAAAACATTGTTCATCCCAACGCATGGAACGTTTAAGAGCATCCATTGCATAGGTTGCGCGTTTGGTTTTTCCTTTTTCCACATAGATACCAAGCTCGATACGTCGTCCAGATACAGTTGTAAAATGATCTTCTAACTTATCAAGATCTCCACCTACTAAAGCAAAGAGATAAGATGGTTTGGGATAAGGATCTTCCCAAATGGCAAAATGGCGATTATTCTCTAAAGTTCCTGTTTCCACTAGATTACCATTTGAAAGCAAGATTGGGATTGTTTGGGAATCTGCTTCAATTTTCACTCTATAGGTAGAAAGAACATCTGGGCGGTCGTAAAAATAAGTAATACGACGAAAGCCTTCCGATTCGCATTGTGTGCAATAAACACCATTTGAAAGATAAAGGCCCATAAGTTGGCGGTTGCTTTCAGGATTCAGTTCCGTAACCAATTTCAATGTAAAAGGAGCCGCTGGTGGGTTTGTAATTTCTAAACGTGAAGGCGTCACTTTATAAGTGTTTGGGGCTAACGTCTCACCATTGATAGAAACGGAAATTAAAGTAAGATCATCACCAGAAAGAACAAGAGGTGTTAATTCTTTTGTATTGTGACGGGGTTCAATAGACAATATGGCTGTAACATAGGTTTTTGTTGGTGCCAATTGGAAGGAAAGTTGTGTTTTAGGGATAGCGTAAGGGGTTGGCTGGTAGTCTTCCAAACGATAAATAGATGTTGTTGGCTGTTCCATAGTTTTTCCCATTCGTATTTTAAGAGTTAAAGAAGGTGTTTAATTTTAGAGTCAAAGAAGATTACAGAATTACAAAAGGCTATCGAGGCGATTTTTTACTTCTAAGAAGTCTGTCCATGTAAGTTTTTTTTGACTAGGGGTTCGGAGAAGGTAGGCAGGGTGGAAAGTTGGCATAACAGGTATTTTTATATTATCCTCACTTTCATAAATATGCCATTTCCCTCGTGTTCGGATAATCCCATTTTGAGATCCCGTAAGAAACTGTGCAGCAATGCCTCCCAGTGCTATAAGTACACGAGGACGCGCTAAATAAATGTGCCGTTCAATAAAAGGGCGGCACAAGGCAACTTCTCTTGGTGTTGGTGTACGATTTCCTGGTGGACGCCAAGGAATAGTGTTGGCAATGTAAACATTATTTCTTGTTAAGCCAATTGATGCGAGGATTTTATTAAGCAACATCCCTGCTTTTCCCACAAAAGGAATTCCTTGTATATCCTCTTCTCGTCCTGGTGCTTCGCCTATAAGCATCAGGGGGCTTCCTGCTGTTCCATCTGAAAAGCAGGTATTTTTTGCTGTCAATTTTAGTGAACAGCCATTAAATGCGAGGAGCGCAGATTTTAATTCATCAAGTGTTTTTGCATTGTTTGCACTCTCTATAGCTGTGGGTTCATTTTGTATAGCCCCCCTAGAGTTATGCAGCGGACGATGATCTGATTTTACGGTGGGAGATGTTTGTTGATTATGAGAAATGTTCACGACAGATATTAATTTGCTCTCTGAACAAGCAGACTGCTTAAAACGATTAATAGGGAAATTTGTCAGAACAGCATCCGCACCACTTTCTTTATAAAAGTTTAAGAGTTCTTCATAGGAAATTGAGCACGGCGTTTGATTTAACATTTTATTTTTTCTAATGATCTAGCAACTATAGATCAAACAAAATTATCCTTCAAGTTTTATAAATGTATTCGCTAGCCATTAATGTACAAGAACGCTGATAGGATTCTCTCTTTTCACAAAAAAGGCAAATCGTAAAATGCGAGTGTTCGCGATTATATACATCTTTAAATGTACAATTTGTTTAAATTACGCTATTTTAAATTTTTAAACAGACTAAGCTCTTTATAATAAAAGAATTCTCTACTGAATGCAAGTGGTATGATAACATTTTTGATCATTATATTCTATATTTAATAATTAATGAAAGTGATTTTTGTAGTATTTTATTTGTAATAATTAAGTATAAATTTTTTATTATTATATTTTTATCTTTTTTTTAATAATTTTTATTAAAAATATTAAATATATTAATGAGATATATAAATATTACTTTTATATGAGAAAATATTAGATATATGAGAAAATACTAAGACTTTACAAACTGTTTTTGCAATGGGTTAAAAGCAATGTGTAGATATATGCTTTTGCTTTTTTTACAGCTGAAATGAGAGGTTCATTTA
This sequence comes from Bartonella sp. MR63HLJHH, assembly GCF_042194155.1. Lineage (NCBI taxonomy): Bacteria > Pseudomonadati > Pseudomonadota > Alphaproteobacteria > Hyphomicrobiales > Bartonellaceae > Bartonella > Bartonella sp. MR63HLJHH. Next base: position 137,315 of record NZ_JBHIMN010000003.1, on the reverse strand, counting down.
ATGCTAAATGCGCAGCAATAGCGCTTGAGAGAATGCAACCTGTTCCTCGCATTGTTCCTTTTAAACGTGGCGTAGAAATATTTATGACTTCAGTTTTGTCAATGAAGCTATCAATTGCAAGAGGACCCTCTGCATGTCCCCCTTTTACTAAAATAGATCGAGCTCCCAATGACAAAAGTTTTTTTGCTTGTTGTATTGCTTGCTCATCATGAGATGCCAATGGACTTTGGCTAAGAAGAGCAAGTTCTTCTCTATTCGGTGTTAAAAGAGTAACATGAGAAAGCAGTTTATCGATCATCGTGTCGATGATTGCTTCCGTTGTTAGTTTTCCTCCTGATGAAGCGACAAGTACGGGGTCCAAAATAACTGGAACATGGGGATAGTCTTTGAGTACGTTACAGATTGCTGTTATAATTGCTTTTGTACCCATCATACCGATTTTTATTGCGCTTATTGGATTTGCTTCTAGGGCAGCACGCATTTGCGCAGCGACGAGGTCTTCACGCATTGGAATGATTTCGGCAACGCGATTATCATCTTGTACGTTAACACAAGTGATTGCCAAATTTGCTTTTATTTGAAAATGTGCAGCGGTTTCTATATCACGAACAATACCGGCACCTCCTGTTGGATCCGTGCCTGCAACAATAAGAATGGAAGGTATCAACGCCATGTTTGTGTCACTTTTATCCACTGTTGGACACGTTCTTCAGGTTTTTTATGGAGGATAATATCAGTCACAACAGCAGCACTATTTGCTCCCGCTTTTAAAACACCAACTGCGCGTTCTGGTGTTAAACCACCAATACCCACCAAAGGTAAAGCACCAATCCGCTTTCTCCATTGTTTGATTTTTTCTAGTCCTTGCGGCATCCATTTCATTTTTTTTAAGATTGTCGGATAAATAGGACCAAGTGCAATATACTCAGGATTAACAGAGAGTGCGATATCCAATTCATGTTCATCATGTGTACTAAGACCAACTTTTATACCACTTTTACGAATTGCGTGAAGATCAGCATTGCTTAGGTCTTCTTGTCCCAGATGAATAAAATTGCACTTTTCATCAATTGCTATTTCCCAATGATCATTAATAATTAATTGTGCTTCCAATTTATTGCATATGTTTTTTGCGCGCTTGATATGTTGACGGATTATTTGTTGATTTTCATGTTTCATACGCAATTGTACGAGCTTGATGCCAAGAGGGAGCAAACGTTCAACCCAATCAGCGTTATCAACGATGAGGTAAAATGGATCCAGTTTCATGAAAATACTGCTTTTCCAATGACTGGCGTTGAAGGGACTGCTACATTGCGTGCTTCGATCATGCCAGCTTTATATCCCATACGTCCTGCTTGAACAGCTTTAGAAAATGCTTCAGCCATTAAGACAGGATCACCTGCTTTAGCAACTGCGGTATTAAGCAGTACTGCATCATAACCGAGTTCCATCGCAATGGCAGCATGTGATGGGCGTCCAATGCCGGCATCAATAACAAGAGTAGCGTCAGGAAGGTAAGCACGGATAGAACGCAGTCCATCAGTATTATGAGGTCCTTTGGCAGAACCAATAGGAGCACACCAAGGCATAATAACACGGCAACCAATGTCGAAAAGTTTTTCAGCAACAATGAGATCATCCGTTGTGTAAGCAAAAATTTTGAAACCTTCATTGTTTAAAATTTGCGCTGCTTCGATTAAGGAAAAAATATTTGGCTGTAAGGTGTCTGGGTTTCCTATCACTTCGAGTTTAATCCAAGCTGTTTTAAAGAGATCTCTTGCTAATTGCGCTGTGGTTACGGCCTCTTTAACAGTATAACAACCAGCAGTATTAGGAAGCACTGTTACCCCAAGTTCTTGAAGAAATTGCCAAAATTGTCCACCTTGTTTTCCACCTGCCGTTTCACGACGCAAGGAAACAGTCACAATTTCCGTATTCGATTTATGAATAGCATCACGAAGAATTGCTGGTGAAGGATATTGCGCTGTACCTAATAGAAGACGGGAAGAGAATTGTCGTCCATAAAGATTCAGCATAATTTTAGCCTCCTTGCATTGGGCTTAAAATTTCAATTTTATCTCCTTCATGCAAGACAAATTGGCTTCGTGCATCTATGGAAACAACTTCAGCGTTAACAGCGGTTGCAAGCCAATTTTCTTCATAACCCAATTCTTCAAGCAAGAGACCGAGAGTCGTAACTTCTGTTTGGACTGTTTCACCATTAACAAATATTTGCATGCTTTATTCCAATGCCAATTTCATTGCTCGTTTTGCCATTTCTGGAGATAAAAGAAAACCATGTCTATAAAATCCATTAATAGAAATACAATTACCATCTTTATGCACAGAAGGGAAGTTATCAGGATAACATGGACGAACACCAACACCAGATTCAATAATTTCTGCTTCAGCAAAAGCAGGATGTAAAGTATAAGCCGCGTTGAGCAGTTCCATCATTGATCTCACTGAGATTGCACCATCAAAGTCACTTTCAATCATTGTTGCGCCAATCATAAAGATATTATCTTGTCGAGGTACAATGTAGAGAGGAAACCGTGGATGAAGAAGACGAATTGGACGCGAAATTTTAATATCGGTACAGCGCACGAGAAGCATTTCGCCGCGTACGCCCCGTATATTTTTATCTTTTCCTAAACGGGCTATTCCTGTCGCATCAATAACAATATCAAAATTTGTTTCAGCCGTCTCTACATCAACAAAACACGCTCCATTGTTGAGAAGCTTTTCTTTTAAAGCCATAAGTGCTTTGCGAGGATCAATATGGGCTTCATTTTCATAAAAGAGCGCACAGTTAAAACGTTCCGCAAGATCTGGTTCAAGATGAGCTATTTCTGTATTATCTATGGTTTTGTGATTATGCGTGCGCCCAGAAAATCGTTCAAGCTCTCCTCTATCTCGTGTAGGTGCAACCACTAAAGTGCCTTTTTGTATGACAAGGTTGGGGAGCATTTTACGCCACCACTGTATAGCTTGTATACCAAGATCTTCAACAATCTGTTCCGCATTTTCTCTCTCACAGTAAGGTGCGAGCATTCCTCCTGCATACCAACTAGCACTTCCTATAGGAGAATGAGGGGGAGCTGATATAGTAACAGAAACACCTTTTCGCTGTAACATAAAGGCAACCGTTAAGCCGCCTACACCTGCACCTTTGATAAGAATGTTCTTCAACTGTTTACTTTCTCTTTTTGAGGAGAAACGATTTCCATATAAAGATCACCATTTTTTTGATATTTTTCGGCCATGGCGATCATACCTTCCCCTTTTGTTTTTCTTATTGCTGCTGCCTCACGAATATCATGAGAAATACGCATAGAACAGAATTTTGGTCCACACATGGAACAAAAATGTACCAATTTATGGGCTTCTTTAGGCATTGTTTCATCATGAAAGGCACAGGCTGTTTCCGGATCAAGAGAAAGGTTGAATTGATCATGCCATCTAAAATCAAATCGTGCACGCGAAAGAGCATTATCGCGCAATTGTGCTCTAGGCAAACCTTTGGCAAGGTCAGCGGCATGAGCAGCAATTTTATAAGTGATCACACCAGTTTTTACGTCATTCCTATCGGGGAGTCCTAGGTGTTCTTTAGGCGTTACATAACACAACATAGCTGTTCCAAACCATCCAATCATAGCGGCACCAATTGCTGATGTAATATGATCATAACCAGGAGCAATGTCGGTTGTAAGAGGTCCCAAAGTATAAAAAGGCGCCTCGTGACAGAGATCTAATTGTTGCTCCATATTTTCTTTAATTTTGTGCATTGGGACATGCCCAGGACCTTCAATCATAACCTGTACATCTTTTTCCCAAGCAATTTTTGTCAATTCTCCCAAAGTTTTAAGCTCTGCAAATTGGGCTTCATCATTGGCATCGGCAATAGAGCCAGGGCGCAATCCATCTCCCAAGGAAAGAGAGATGTCATACGTGCGTGCAATATCACAAATTTCATCAAAATGTTCATAAAGAAAACTTTCTTTGTGATGATGCAAGCACCATTTTGCCATAATAGAACCACCTCGTGAAACAATACCTGTTACCCGATCAACGGTTAAAGGGATAAAAGGTAATCTTAATCCCGCATGAATGGTAAAATAATCAACACCTTGCTCTGCTTGTTCAATAAGGGTATCACGGAAAATATCCCATGTTAAGTTTTCGGCAATACCCTGTACTTTTTCAAGTGCTTGATAAAGTGGAACAGTCCCAATGGGAACAGGGGCATTTCGAATAATCCACTCACGAATATTATGAATATTTCGACCTGTTGAGAGATCCATAACTGTATCTGCTCCCCAGCGAATGGCCCAAACCATTTTATCAACTTCTTCTTCCATAGATGAAGTCACTGCTGAATTGCCAATATTGGCATTAATTTTAACACGAAAATTACGCCCAATAATCATGGGTTCACACTCTGGATGATTAATGTTTTGTGGAATAATGGCGCGTCCACAAGCAATTTCATTGCGAACAAATTCGGCAGTATAAATTTCTGGTATTGATCCAGAAAATGTTTCATTTGATGGTACATTCTGCCGTTCTTTTACTGCTAATCCTTCATTTTCTCGTATAGCCACATATTCCATTTCCGCTGTAATAATGCCTGCGCGCGCATAAGCCATTTGTGTAATTGCTTTGCCATTTTTTGCTCGTAAAATGGGACGTTTTTGTTTAAAGGTTGGTGTAAGGTTTTTATCAGAAGCCAATCCATTATCTTCAGGTTTAACTAATCGTGCAGGATAAGTTTCAGTATCATCCCGCTTAGAGAGCCAAGGCAAGCTAATTGCTGGCAAGCCTTTTGTAATATCAATGATCATATTTTTATCTGTGTAGGGGCCAGAAGTATCGTAAACGTTTAAAGGTTTCTCATCACTGCCATCAGTCAGTGAAATTTCACGCAATGGTACGTGCACATCAGAAAAGATAGGACTTTGTTGATAAATTTTGCGTGAAGCGGGAAAGGGGCTACAACTGATTGATGGAGTATTTTTCTGCACAAACTTTTTCCTTATAGATACAGAGTTCAAAAATAGGTTGCGATGTTAATGGGGATGTATTCAAATTATCAATTACGAGCATGCGGATGAATAGAAATAGTATTGCTTTATAGCAAAGCAAACCCAATAAAGCTCAAGAAAATTTATTTTGAAAAATTGATACAATATCTATTCTAATATTTGCATGCCTCCTCCCACTTAAAGTATTTTTGTTAATACGAATATGGTTGGCTTAAATATCTATATTGTCAATCATAAAAATATATTTAAACGATTTTGGTGTGTTTTTTAAGAGTGAAAATAGATATTATGAAGTGATAAACTATGATACTGAAGCTTTTATAAACAAGAATAAAGTTAAAAACGGATTATCAAGGAAAAATTAGATAGTTTATAGCTCTGATCGAGATTTTTTTCATATTAAAGTAATAACTCAGAATACCATAAGATTCTTTCATCATACATCTTTTCATATAAAATCACTTCTTGCACGTCATCAGTGGGAGCATATGGGGCAAAACACTTGAAGAAAGGAAGCCAAAAGTCATTCATGAACATTCTCAGATGCGAGGACTATCGCAATGTGGGGACCAACAAAATGTATAATGGGTTCTAGCTTGTATCTTCAAAAGCTTAAAGATGATGATCTGTAATGGCTTATCATTGTATCATTGACGTGCGCTGTCGTAAAATGAACGGAGTATATTTTAAGCAATATTTCTTTAAAAAGTGCGTGATATGCAATATCATTATATTTTGTGTGGGGCATTCTATTTTTCATGAGGGGATGTTCCCATTAAGAATGCGATAAACAAAAGCGTGAAACAATACCTAATCTTCATTATTAAAAATAAATTGCCTTGAATGTTTTAAAAATCGTAAAGCGGAATTAAAAAATGATGATGAAAATAAACAAAGGCTTTTCATCTTGAAATGTCATCAACACTTTTAAAGAGTTGGAAGAGAGAGGAAAGCAAAAGGATGTATCTCAGCATAAAGTACTACGTAAATTCATTAATTAGTTTGCAATAGAAATGCGCACAAAGCGCTGTGTTTTAGCTTAAGATGAGGCAAAAATTCATTTTTTGAGACATAAAACTCTTTGTTTTCAAGGTAAAGTTATTCAAGAGTCATGTGATATCGTGCAACAATATTACAGATAAGAAATCACTAATTATATACAAAAAGCTTTCTAATTATAATGAAGTGCTCTTATTATTATAAGACAACAAGAGAAAAATTGAGTAAATTTGCGTCAAAATTTTTTTAAACACTAAAATAGGTAATAAATAAAACAAACGCAAACAAAGAATTATTATGATAATGATTAACAAAGCCAAAAACTAATTTTGGAATAAGTAGGGAATTATGAGGAGGAGTAACCAAATTCCCACTAATATTGCTATTATTAGCAATGTTACAATTGGTAGCCATATAAAAGCTGCAGCTATACAGGCAAAGATGATTGGTATACCCCAGAGATAGACAAATGTGTTAACAAGAGACTCATAGGTAAATTCGTTAGTGAATTCTTTATCTACACTATTATAGCATTCTATAATCGCTTTGTATTGTCCCACTAATACTATAAAACTGGTTATGAACATTATGAAAGATATAAAAAACAGTTTATCTTTTAGATCTTGTTAAAAAAATCATTTTTAAGTAGTGCACTTATACTAAATAATGAGGTAAACGCCGGAAAGAATAGAGAAGAGCACCAATAATTGCAAGATGTTGTTGAGAATGATTTATTATTCTTGCAAAAAAAATATACATATAATAATATATATAGAGATATGCTAAGTGCGGGAGGGGAGAATTTGATTACGGGGCGTTTAAAAAAACAAGAGTATTGTTCATAAAAATTGGGGGAGGATGCTAGGTTATGTTTTTTAATATTTTCCGGATTGGATACAACCTTCAGATTTGGTGAGGGTGTGTGGTGTTTCTTTAGTATTTCAAAGTATTTCATTTCCAGTTCAATGAAAGTGTGAAGAAATGTCCATATTGAATATATTCTCTATGGTGCATTTAGATTAGACAAAAGCTTGTTCAAAAAAACATTGGTGCTGACCTTGTGACACAATTTCAGGAATAAATTGAATAAAATAGAACAAAGCATCTGCATGTGAATAAAAACATAATGAAGCATGCAACGAAGTTGAAGCTAACTTTTAAAATTTTAATACAAGTGATAGCCAAAAGATAGAGTTTCTTTGTTTTAAAATATCGACGCGATAGATTTAAACTATTGAAAAAAATAAAAAAAGATAATGTTTAAATCAGAAACTTTCTATGTGGATGATAAGTTATTACATTCGATAATGGTTGTATGAAATCCATAATAAGGAAAATTTTGAACAGTATTTATAAATTTTGCAACAAGATGCAAGATTTAAAAAATAATTATATAACAACAGCAAAGCAACAAAACAAGATATTAAGTAACATCAGATGAGGTGTTACATTACACATTAGAAGAGAAAACATTAATACTAATGTTATGAAAAGCATCTGGTGAATTTAGGTTATTAAATTGTAAGGAGTGAAGAGAGGTAAAATGCGTAAATACGGATGGTGCAGTGATTATGATGTACCAATCAACAGCGGCAGCACATTTTAGTGCACAGAACGAGAATTTGTTAAAAAAAACTATGAAAATAATGGGGGATTTATAATGTCTAATATTTACGATTGGTCTCTAAAGGCTGATGAAAATGCTTATTCAGATAGTATCATTAATTGGGCAGAAGGTCAGCCGCCTAGTTCTGTTAATGATAGTGCACGGGCGATGATGCAGCGCGTGCGTGAATATCTTGCAGATAATGGTGGATCTATTAATTCAAGCTTTATAGTAAATGTGGAAGATAAAACAACATTAATTACCTTAAAGACAGTTTCGCCTATAAAGAAATACAACAATGATATCATCATACGTTTTAAAGCTTGTGGTGTAAATATTGGCGCGACAAAAATAACTGTTAATAATATAGGAGAAAAGCTTATCTATAAAGCAACTGATGCGGGGGTTATACCATTAGAAGGTGGAGAACTTCAAACAGATGGCATTTATGAAATGGTATACAATAATGGTGTTTTAATAAAAGAGCATGAGGGGTGGTACTTATTAAATCCTACACCACCAAAGATAGAAAGTTTCCCCTCTGGATTCATTGCAACATTTGCTATGCAAAATGTGCCAAATGGTTGGCTTTTGTGTGATGGTAAGGCCTATAAGCGTGAAGATTATCCGCAGTTATTCAACGCAATAGGTGATAAATGGGGAAAAGACAGCAATAAAACTTTTAAAGTTCCTGATTTTAGAGGCATGTTTTTACGCGGCTTTGATAATGGTCGGGGTTTAGATGGTGGTAGAAAATTTGCAGATGAACAACAAGATAGCATAAAATCACATACGCATATTGGGAGTATTGAAAATGCAGGCGAGCATGCGCATAATTTTGAGTATCAAGGGGTAGGATGGCCAGTTGGTGATATTGGGAGACTACCGAATCACTATACTTATAATGCGACCCTGAAAGGGAGAACAGGTTCTGCTGGTGCACATACACACAAGGTAACTCTTTCCCATACGGGTGAGGCAGAAACGCGCCCTGTTAATGCAACCGTTGTCTACGCTATAAAATCATGAGTATGTTTGAGTAATAATAATCCATACACCCTGATAGTTTTGTTAACGCGGAGCAATTCCGCGTTATCTTCATATACATATACATGAAGAGGAAATCTATATTGTTAATACGATACTTGAGAGAGTCAAAAAACAATTTTAAAATGATAGAAAGAAAGAGTTAAGGATATAATTTATTATAAGAAAAAGAAAATCATAACTTTTTTATAATTGTATGATAACATAGGAAAAATGTGTAACAATCATTTAAACTGTGCCGTGAAGAGATCTGGAGATATATTTTTTCATAAGGTGTTTTGATAGGGGGTAAGGTGATAAAATTATTCAACCTGAGGCATAAAAAAGTACAATATTTTTAGCGTTTTTTGTGCAAAAACAGCATACCCCTGTATGAGTTAATTCATCTCATAAAGATATCTCTCATATTGTTGTCGATTTCATTTCTTTGCATTGCTATGGTGTAGGCCTTACCTGTAAATGATAGTATTCCTTGAGTGGAATCATCGTTATGCTTGTGAAGCAGCAGACAAACGCTATCTCTCTCCTCATCCCTATATTTCGCACTGTTTTTGCATTAGGGGGCTTATAAGAAGCGTTATTGAATTTATTTTAAAGTTTTTATTCAATAGTTTAATTATTTGTGATATGCCAATGAACATTTTTTTAAAATAGAGAGAGAAAAGTAAAGAATATCATTATAAATCAATATTTATTTATACAAAAAGCTAAATTATATGTGTTATAAAGAAAATATTACCATTACAGCTACAAATAAATCTTTTATGGATGGGAGAAAGGTACTTGATTTCTACATGGTCCTTAGAAGATATAAATAATACACCCCATTATTATAACAAAGGCATTTGTACGCATTTCTTGAATCATTTTTATAAAGATAAAAGTGATAGAAAGAGTGGGAAAACGCATATTTATGTTGTATAAATTAGTATTATCTAACAGTGTGATAGCAAAACAAAATTTCACATGTTTTTAGTTATGTAAAATCTTAAAAAATTTTAAACTAGTAGTTTTTTCCCAAAATATCTTTAGGGTGTTTGGTCTTCTTTTTTAAAATGACAGATGACAAAAAAAACTCATATAAAAATAAAAAAAATTCTTGAATATTTGCATGTTTTATTTTTCTATGGACTTTAGTTTTTAGATTGAAACCGATAGCTTAGAGATCTAATTTCATAGGAGGATGCTGTTTGAGGGAGTATAAATGGGATATCTTCTTTAGGTAATTCAGAAACGTTTAAAGAACAATGATAAACATCGCGGAGATTTTGTGTTGTCAAAACGTTAGTTGCATTTCCTTCGCAATAAATCTCTCCTTCCTTGAGCAAAATCATGTTATCTGCATAATGTGCTGCGAGATTGAGGTCATGAAGAACAGCAAGAACGCCGCCACCAGAATGGGCAAATTGTTTCGCAATATCCATAACGATGATTTGATGTTGAATATCGAGGCTAGCAATAGGTTCATCTAATATCATCCAGCGAGGAATTCCATTATGAACAGGTTTCCAGATTTGGCAAAGTACACGGGCAAGTTGTACTCTAGCTTGTTCTCCACCTGATAATTGGTGATAATACAGGTTGCCATAATCAGAAAGGTCAACGCACTCTAAAGCTTTTTGGATAAGATTTTGCACTTCGGCTTTGGCAATGGTAAATTGGTTTACAGAAAGGCCAAGCCCTACAACTTCATGGACTAAGAATGGAAATACGAGCGTTGTTGATTGTGGTAGTACAGCGCGCATTTTCGCCATTTCATGAGTTTTTGTTTGGCATACATTATAACCATTTAAGGTTATTTTTCCACTGTAAGGAATTTCACCACTCAGAGCTTTGATAAAAGTACTTTTTCCTGATCCATTAGGACCAATAATAATGGTAAAAGCACCACTTTTAGCTTGAAGATTAATGTGTTTAAGAATCTGCTTCTTTCCGCGCTGAACACAAATATTTGTCGCTTCAATCATGAAAAGTCTGTTCCTCGTTTGCATATAAGGATCCATAGAAAGAAAGGTGCACCAAAAAGTGCTGTTACAATTCCAATTGGCAATTCTGCGGGGGCAACAATTAAGCGTGCAAACGTATCAGCAAAAATAAGTAATGCTGCTCCCAAGAGAGCAGAGCAAGGAATGAGATAGCGATGATCAGGACCAATGAGTTGACGTAAAATATGAGGAACAATAATACCAATAAAACCAATACCACCACTGACAGCAACAGCACTACCACACATAAGAGCAACAAGGGGAATAGCAATATTTTTAACGCGTTGAATATGGAAACCAATATGGCCAGCAACAGCTTCTCCAAGAGCAAGGGCATTAAGTGCTCGTGATAAAAAGGGAGAGAAAAGAAGACCAATAACGATGAAAGGGAGAACGAGCCATACTTTCAACCACGTAGCGCCCGCAAGAGAGCCAAGACTCCAAAAAGTGATATCACGGAGTTGTTGGTCATTTGCGATAAAAATCAATGTTCCAACAACTGCACTGCTTAATGCACCAAGAGCAATACCAGCAAGCAGCATGGTTGCAATAGAGGTAAAGCTATTATGCGTTGCTATTATGTAGAGAATAATCGTTGATAAAAGTCCACCAAAAAAAGCACCTATGATAACTTTGTAAGGCTCTAGAAAAGGTGCAAATGAAACAGGAAAAGCAATACCGACAACAATTGCTAAGACTGCTCCAAGTCCAGCACCTGCTGATACACCTATAATTCCAGGATCTGCAAGAGGATTACGGAAAAGCCCTTGCATAAGAACACCGGAGACAGCTAAAGCTGCTCCAATCAACAATCCAAAGATAACACGGGGAAGCCTTATGTCGATAAGCACGAGGTAATCACGCGTTTTACTACTTACTGAAAAATCTTGTGTAAGCATTACATGGAGGAGATCAACGAAAGAAACCTTTGCGGCACCATTCAAGAGCCCACCAAAAATACTAAAGATAAGGAATATTATTAAGCTTAATAATAAAATCTTTCCCTGCTTTGAACGGTTTATTTTTTTACCTTCTTTTGCTTCAGGTAAATGCATCATGGATGTACCGTCTACCATTTTTATCAGCTCTTACCGTTTTGATTTGCACCATAAAGTATCTCAATAAGCTCTCTTGATGCGTCTGCAGTGCGTGGACCAAATCCTAAAAAATACATAGCATCCATCTGTTTTATGGCATGATTTTTTGCTGCTGTTGTTGCTTGAACTGCCGGTATGGCTAAAATCTTATCAATGCTGGTTGATCTTGCACCATGTTTTACAAGTAAGATAACATCAGGATCTGATTTCAATAACGCTTCGCCGTTGAGAAGTTTATATCCTTTATAATCGGTGATAGCATTGATAGCACCTGAAAGTTTTATCATACTATCAGCTGCAGTACCTGTTCCAGATGCCATGACGCGTCCATTTTGCACAGAGAAAACAAAAAGAACACGCTTTGGTGTTGTTACTTTCGCCAAAAGCGCATCGTTTTCTAAAAAATTACGCTTCAATTTTTCAATTAACGCAGCCGCTTGCACTTCTCGATGAATAGCTTGGCCAACGAGGCGAATCTTTTCTATCACATTTTCACGGGAGTAGTCTTCTGGTATGATCACCAGAGGTATTGATGTTTTTTTGAGAATATCAATTGTTGAAGCGGGACCGCTTCCTTCAACAAGCAATATGCCCTCTGGGGCAAGTGATAAAACACCCTCAGGTGAAAGAGCACGCATATATCCAAGCACAGGAAGCTTGAGCGCTTCTTGTGGGTAGACGCTTGTACTATCACGGGCGACAAGTTGATCTTGGGCTCCCAATGCATAGACAATTTCTGTAAGTGCTCCGCCGATAGAAACAATTCGAGCATTTTCAGGAAAACGGGTTGTGGGTTCAGCAATCACTTGTTTAGAAAAACAGGTAAGAGAGAGCAGTAAACACATAAGGAAAAGGTTTGATAACCTATGCAAAAGAGATATGAACATGTTTGACCTTACCTTATCTTAGTTACTGCTGTTTTCTTGGCACGATGGTAAACCATTCAATAAAGAGCGCCAATCTTCACGTTCTTTTTGGCCCTCCTTGCGTACGCCAAAGAATTGAATAATCATCTCATCATCTTTATCGAAAACTTCAAGTGAGTTGACATACCCATCAATTGTAGGTTTGCGAACACGCCATACCTTCTTGATTCCAGAAACGAGTAAATGGAGGTGAAATTTCTGATCGAGAACATTAAGCCAAGGTCCCATTTGCTTAATATTCTTTACTTGCCCAGTGAAAATTTGGATACATCCTTTATTTCCAACAAAACACATAATTGGTAACTCTTCTTGCGCAACTTGTTTGAGCATCATCTCAACAGCTTCTATTTTTAACTCATCGGCAAATTCATTTCCGGCATGTTTTACAGCATTATGTCGATTAATTTTCAGTTCAGAAATAATTCCATGAAGTTGATGCACATCAGTCATCTGTCGCCAACGATCTCGGAACTTTTCAACATCTAGCTTTGCCGTATCACATTGTACTGGAGTAGGAACGGGAGAAATATCAAGTGCGGGTGATTGATCGTCATGAAGCAACTTTTCAACAAGTGCAGCCCATTCTTCCATATTTGTTGCGTCTTGAGAATAGAGTTTGAAAATAGCAATGCCATATTGATCAAAAAATTGCAGACTTTTCATAGGTGTTCCGAGAATAGTCACGTCATGCTCGAAACCAAACTTCCACTGTTTTGAAAAAATACGCAAGTCAATTTCACCGAGTGTTATCGGAATATGCTGGCTTTGAACAATCTTCTCAAAACATCCTGTTATTTCATGGACAGCATTTTCATTCCGTGTTAATGCCATGACTATTCCAAGTTTAGGAGCATTTTCCAAGAGAGTAGCGACATCAGCGCGTAGTTTTTTTGCTTTTCCAATTGTACAATAAGCCGCAATGAGTTCTGCTTCGGATATACCAATAGAGTCCGCGAAATCGCGGTTACGCATTTCTTTTTTTTCTTCACGCAAGCGAATAATCATTTCGGCTGTGTATGACATGGGCTTATCCTTATGTTACCTGTTTAAAGGTTAATTGTTTAATTTTTCAAATCAAAAAAAGTAAGTCGAACCACTATCAACTAATGGTTCAACTCACCACCAAACAAGCCCTTATTTTATCAACAATAGAACAATAAAAACCAATAAATTACAAAGAGTTAAAGCGCAAACCTCAAAATTTGTTGTTCAAAGAACAATGAGAACAGAAACGCAATAATTTATTTTTTATCGATATAACCTTTTTAATTGATCTAATGGTTAACAAAAGTGACTAAAATTTTTGCACGAACGAAACTTTAAAGTTGCGACCAGGCTGACTATAATAATCCTTCGGCGTTGAGCCGTCATCGGAAGGAAGATCTGATACATTCCAATATTTTTGATTGAACAGATTATAAACACCAGCCCTTATAACAGGACCCTTTTCACCAAAGGGCTTCAACCAACCTGACACATCAATAATATTATAACCTGGAATTTTTTGATAGTCCGATTCCTTAGCAACTTTATCACGTTTGGCAGATGAGGTAAGCACGACGTCTGCTCCCCAGATTTCTTTTGCATATCCGATCCCAGCAATCACTTTTAAAGCTGGAATTGAGTTAAGATATTCATCTTTATCAAGATCCTTTCCTTGCGAATAGGTAAGAGAAAAATTGCTATGGAATCCATCATTAAGAGCCAAATGTATTTTTGCTTCAGCACCATAAATACGCACATTCGCACGATTTGTATAATGGCGACGTCCCAATCGGTATTCCTCTGATGGCCCTATATCCACAGTATCTATGAAGTCCTTGTATTGATTGAAAAAGGCACTGAGTGAACCACCGAAATTTCCATTTCCATACCTTATGCCAACATCATACCCATTGCTCGTTTCTGCTTTTAGATCAGGGTTGCCCTTCGAGTAATAAGCAGGGGGTTTCATATAAGAGACGTAAAGTTCTGCAACACGTGGTGCACGAAAAGCCTGTGCCCATTGAGCATAGAGCGTTACTTGATCACGAACATCCCACTCCACACGTAATTTGGGAGAAAAACGTGAACCATTTCTTTCTGGAGGAAATTTGTCAGAAAGCAGAGCTTTCTCATAAGAAGACGTTTTCTGAGGGATATACTTATACCAATCATAACGAATTCCAGGTGTTATACGGAAATGGTTATCAGCAAAGCCAATTTCATCTTCAAAAACAAAACCCAAATTATAGCCATTTGTATCTGGTGAATCTGACCGATTAGCGGGTACAAAGAGGCACCCCCGTGCATTTTCCGGCAAGTGACAATTATCTTTCCCGAACAAATAATGATGAAACTTAGATGACACGACATTAGCGGCAAGCTTTAACGTATGATCTACAGTGCCAATATGAACTTTCTTGAGAGCATCAGCATTGAAACCATAATTGGTATTACGCAAAAAATTATCTCTCAAAAAATCCCCTTTGGGTGCCGAAACACGAAATGAAGTCGTAATATCATGACTTGACTGTCTTTGCCAATAAATCTGTCCACGAAACGCATCAAAAATAGCATCTTCATTGCCGTTATAGTCATAAGAAAGAGAAAAGCGTTCACGGAGTTTGTCGTCCTTCTCATAAACGGAACCAGGGGCATATCTGTCAGAAGCATTCAATAAATGTGTATCAATATTGTGACCAAAACGCTCTGCTGTAAAACCAAGCCGGTGATTGTCATCAAGGTATTGGTGAATTTTAAAGAGCAAATTATTTTGGTCAAAATGAGCAGGGTTTTTACGTGTGCGCTCTTCATAGCCTTCTAGAGTTCCCATATTTTTGCGCTCATGACCTTCCGCATAAGAACCTTGGAAAAGCAAAAACGTTTGTTGAGCACGCATTGCAACAGCTTGATCTACGTGCCAACTATTATCAACAGAATGATAACCACCTCTTATAAGACCACCCCAATTTTTTCCTTCTGTGATAAGATCTTCAGGATCAAGGGTACGCAACGCAACAACTCCTCCTAGTGCACCAGAGCCATAAAGACTAGAATCCGATCCCTGAATAACATCAAGTGTGGAAAGCGCACTAAAGTCAAACATTGTGTTACCACTGTTCTCACGCAATATATCATTGAACCATGGAAGAACAATACCATCCATTGTTGTGAGAACACGGTTTGCTTCTAAACCACGCATGACAAAACTGTTATTGCTTGGGTTATACCCCACGGTTGGATAAAGACGACTAATATCATAGGCATCAGTTATTTGCTTCTCACGAATATCCTTCGCGGTTTTTCGATCTGTCAGAATACTGACCGAATCCAAGGCCGTTCCTATTTTTTTCTCTTCAATAACAATTGGTTTGAGTTCAGTGACAGCACCTCCATCTTTATTTCGTGCAAAAACAAATGAAGGCATACAGACCGATAATGCACTTAAAATCACACAGCTTTTATAGATATTTTTTCGTCTTATTTGCATAACACATCACAACCTTTTTAAACATCCCCTCTCTGTTTTGAAATTTTACTTACATACAAAAAGGCTGGACCCGCTGATTAAAACTTGCCAGCCAAGCAGAAATGATTTTGCCAACAAGACAAAATCACTAGAAAACCATATTAAACATGACAAAATCAGTCAAGAAAAAAGTTGCAATTTCAAAATAGCCTGTTTTAATGAGATTGAACACCAATATTAAGCTTAAAATAGTGGCAGAAGAAATGATGAATTTTGCAAATACGACGCAATTATTAACTCTTTGGATTGGTGCATTTGTTGGAGCTTTATTTTTGCATGTATTATTGGGAGCGCAATTTTATTTTCAAAGTACGGGTGTAGGTAATGGCTTGCTCTCGTCGGAGATTGAGCTGACTTTTGTGCAAGAAACTATCTATCTGGATGTTGATACAGATTTGTCAGATATTCATACAGAGTCGGATATTAATACAGAGCCAAAAGTATTACAGTCTGATCTTTTAGAGCAGGAGTCAGAGGAATTGGAATCCGTGGATGAAGTTCAATCGGAAGAACCTCAGCATATGATAGAACAAGATGACTTAAAGTCTTTGGAAGAACCCCTTCCTCAAAAAGTGGAACATAAAGCGTTTATCAAAAAAACAATACCGATGCCAAAGGCTGTAGTAAAGCGCTCCAATGCAAAGGCGGTACGTTCTTCTTCCACCAACAAGGGCGTCGGTACGGCAGGGCTTGAAGATATGTTGTTAATGGAGTGGTTAGCAAAGGTACAGTCACAATTAGAAAGGCAAAAAAATTATATTGTGGGACAGCGTACCAGTCGTGCAAAAGGAACGGTGAAGTTAGAATTTATGGTGCGTGAGCAGGGGAGTATTTTTTCTAGTCGTGTAGCAGTCTCTGCTGGTAATCCGGAACTTGATCGATTAGCGATGGCGGCACTTCAACGCGTTGGTTCTTTTCCACCACCACCACCATCAAAAGTGAATAAAATAATCAGAGTATCCCTGATATTTAGCTGATTTTTTATATAGGGCGCTTATTCTTATAATATATTGATTTATAATAATTATTTACAATTTGAATAAAAGTTAAAATATAGTTCGTTCGATTTTTTTGACGTTGTGTCAATCAAAACCATCCGCTTACTTATGACACAAGTTGAAGGGGGAGTATGGGTAAAAAACTTCTAAAAAGCAGTGAATATACTTCTTATGAATGTTCTAAATGAAAGGGCTGTTGCAACATTGGGAGTTAAGGGATGATAGAGCTATAGCTTTTATTCAGTAAAGGTTAATCGTGTCTCATCGATTTTTATACCATTCGTGAGAGGATTTTCGTAAATACTTTTCAGATACACCGTTGTGAAATGGACTTAGAAACATTAAAATAAAACAAGAATATAAATAAGAAAAACATACTATTTTGAGATGCTCTGTTTTGTGTGAAGGATGTGAGCTTATATGTAAAAATGGGAAAAAAAAGCAAAGCTTTATCTTCATCATTAAAAGATATTGACATATTTAAAAGTCGTAAACCCGAATGAAAAGGGAAGGGGTAGAAGAGAATTGTTTGTCTTTAAAGCTTTCTAACTCAATGAGTCTGTCTTTCTGTTATTAGAGATAATCCAAACGATATACATAATAACGTACTCTTATTTGGTATAGAAATGTTATAAGCAGAACAAAATAGTCTTAAAATATGCTGTTGTACAAGATTTGAATATTGACACTAATAAGCAACAGTAAAAAAATGACCTATTTGTAATCATCTATGATATTGTCGTTTATGTTGAGAAGAAATGAACTATTTGTACAACATGTTGATTTATAATGATAATTCATCATTTTGTATTTGAAATAAAAGACCCTGATAGCGTAGGGTTTTCTCATTTTGAATTTATTGATACTGAATCAATTAAAATTACTTGCTTATACATCATAAGCAGGTTGGTATGTGGATACTATTTAAAAAGGAATAAAAACATTTCTTATGAACGCTTTCAAATACCATTTGGGAAGTTAAGGCATATTATTTCCGTCGACCAGAAAGCAGGTCGGTTTTTATATCTATTTTCCCAGTGAGTCTTGCTTTGTAGACACCATAATTTTCCATGACACGCATCACGTAATTACGTGTTTCTGTATAAGGAATACGCTCAATCCAATCAATGACGTTATCGAGAGATTGTCCTCGAGGATCGCCATAACGTTTTATCCATTCATTGACACGACGGGGACCCGCATTATAGCCAATAAGAGTTAGTATATAGGATCCATTAAAACGTTCCAATTGTTCATTGAGAAAATGGGCACCTAATGTTGCATTATAATGAGCATCACTGCTAAATTTTTTAGGAGACCATGCGATTGAGTATTTTTTTGCCAATGCTTTTGCTGTTGTAGGAAGCAATTGGAGTATACCTTGTGCACCTGCTTTTGATATGGCTGTTGGATTAAATTCGCTTTCTTGGCGTGCAATGGCATAGATAAGCGATTTTTCTTCTACAGAAATATTAGTAGAAGCTGGTATAGCTCCCAGAGGATGAGAGAGTGCACCGACATTTTTTCCCTGAAAGACAGCCATTTTTCCAATTTTGAGGCTGGTATAATAGTCTCCATTTTTTTCTGCCATAACAGCCAGAAGGGCTAATTCGCCGGGGCTTTCTATTTTTTTTCCGAGCTCTCTATAAAAAATTTTAGCAAAATCAGCATAGCCGGCTGCTTCAAGACGTTGAATTGCTTTGATCGCTTTTCGTGCACTAAAATGTTGTCGCTCAGCGGTTGTTGGTTTGGGAAAGGAAACTTTAAGCTTTTTTTGGTTGAGTCGTGCAGCGGCTAATTGACCATAGTAAGTTGCACCAAAATGAGCTGCGCGATGAAAGTATTGCTGGGCATTTTTATGTTCTTCTAGCGTTTCTGCTGTTCGTCCCATCCAGTAATATCCACGTGATGCAGAAAAAGGTAAAGAAGAGAGTTGAGGAATACGTGAAAAATGCTGCATTGCCAATTTAGGGTTATGAAGAAACCGTAGTGCGTACCATCCTGCATGAAACTCAGCATCGATAGCTAATGCAGATGTTATACCAGTGTGCATTGCAACGAGTTGATAAGCAATTTTGGGTTTGTTTAAATCGAGCATTTCACGAGAAAGGGCGCGTTGTTCTTTCCACAATGAATGAGGGTTCATAAGGCGGAATGCATCTTTTGATGTTTTCATCATGAGTGCTGCGGCTGCATTATATTGCTCTGTTCGTCGAAGATGGCGTATTCGAGCAAACTGAAAAAGAGGATCTTTTTGCCATGATCTCTCTACAGCTTTTAATTTTTGTGTAGCTCTAGGGTCATTTTTTTCAACGGCCACAAAAGCATCAAAAAGAGATTGAGCATGGGCTAATTTTGCAACGCGTGCTGCTGAATCAAAACGATATGCATACAGCATAAATTGCATGCGTTTCAAATGATCAATGGGTTTTAATGCAACGCTTGCATTTTTAAGAACAAATATTTCTTCTTTTGCATTAAGCTGTGTTTTATGCCACCATGGCGCAATAACGTGTCGAGCACGAGTGGTTTGTCCCGTTGCAATAAGTGCTTTAGCGAAGAGAGCCATTCCTTGCGCTGTTTGGGGCGGGTGATGAGAAAATTTTTGGATGATTGCGCGTGTGAGGTTGGTTTCGTTAAGAAAAGCACGTTCAGCATTGCGTTGCATCGTTTCTATACCGGGCCATCCTTTTAGCATGTTGATTGCATTAAATATTTCAGAACTTGGTATATTAGCTTTGTTTGATATCCCCAGCGCCCATGTCAAAATATGACGATCAAGGCTATGTTTTTCCATTGAATTACGAAGATTTATTGTTTTTGCAATATTGTTGTTTGCTAGTGTATCTAGCCCAGCTTTCAGTTGCTGAAGTGTAGCAGTATTGTGTGATGTCGTGTGTATCTGTGGAAGAGGCTCTTGAGCTCCTTTTTCGGGAAAGAGAGTAGGGCGCACCAAAGGGATTGGCGCTTTCCCGTGCAAAAGAGGTGTTTGCGCGGATGCACTTGAAAATAAAATTCTTATTGCCAGTATAAGTGCAGTAAAGGTTGATACGAAAAGAGAGGTGGAAAATACACGCATAGAGAAAAGACCTTGAGACCTTGCTTTTTGTAAAAACTTAAGGATTTATAGAACACAAGCATGAAAAACGCGTTAATATAGACGGTTTATTTTAAACAAATGTCCAACATTTAAGGAGGGACATTTTCATCTTATGAGGGCTTTTTTTGAAATTCATCTTGCTTCAATGATAGAGCAAGATTATGCTCTATTTAAAATTTATAAAAGGCGATTATTAAAAAAATAAAAGCGAATATTATAGGGAGTTTATCATGCTCAAGGGAGCTATAACTGCGCTTATTACACCGTTTGATAATAAGGGCGAAATTGATGAGAAGGCGTTTTGTGATTTTATTGAATGGCAGATCACACAAGGGATTAACGGTGTAAGCCCAGTTGGGACAACCGGTGAATCAGCAACGTTAAGTCATGAAGAACATAAGCGGATTATAGAATTGTGTGTTGAGCAGGTCGCAAAGCGTGTTCCTGTTGTTGCTGGAGCGGGATCAAATAGCACAAGTGAGGCTGTAGAGCTTGCACAATACGCGCAAAAAGCTGGTGCAGATGCAGTTTTGGTTGTCACTCCCTATTATAATAGACCAAATCAATCTGGTTTATACAAACATTTTTCTTCCATTGCCAAAGCTGTTTCTATTCCGATTATAATTTATAATATTCCTGGTCGTTCTGTTATCGATATGGCTGTGGAAACGATGAAAGACCTTTATCAAGATTTTAAAAATATCATTGGTGTAAAAGATGCAACGAGCAGAATTGAACGCGTTAGTGAACAACGTGAAAAGTGTGGGAAGGATTTTGTACAGCTTTCCGGTGATGATTGTACAGCGTTAGGTTTTAATGCACATGGAGGTATGGGGTGTATTTCAGTTTCCTCCAATGTTGCTCCAAAGCTGTGTGCAGAGCTTCAAGCTGCTTGTTTTCGTGGTGATTATAAAACAGCACGAGAATTAAATGATCGCTTGATGCCTCTTAATCGTGCTGTGTTTATTGAGCCTAGTCCAGCGGGTATTAAATATGCTGCTGCAAAATTAGGATTTTGTGGTGATACTGTGCGTTCTCCGATTGTTCCATTAACAGAAAGAACAAAGAAGATTATTGATGTAGCCCTCAGTCATGCTGGTATTTTAAAAGCATAAAATGATATTGACAAAGCCATGAATAAAAAAAAGAACGCGCCCGTACGGAAAATAATTGCTGACAATCGTAAAGCACGTTTTAATTTTGAAATCCTTAATAATCTCGAGGCCGGTCTTGTCCTTCAGGGAGCGGAAGTAAAGTCCTTACGTTCTAATCATGCCAATATTGCTGAAAGCTATGCGAGTTTTGAGAATGGGGAATTATGGTTAGTAAACAGCTATATTCCTGAATATACGCAGGCTAATCGTTTTAATCATGAACCGCGACGTTTGCGCAAGTTATTACTTTCAAAACGTGAGATGGCACGTTTTTTTAATGCAACGTCTCGTGAAGGAATGACACTTGTTCCTCTTAAACTTTATTTTAATGAACGAGGGCGTGTTAAGTTGGAGATTGCTCTAGCGCGGGGAAAAAAGCTTCATGATAAGCGCGAAACGGAAAAAAAACGCGATTGGGGACGTGAAAAAGCAAGACTTTTAAAAAGATATGGATGACGGATGCGATTTAGATATCCTTTATTTATAGCGCTGGTTTAAAACAGTTTTAGCATTGATCTAAGTATGTTTTTGCTGCTTGAAAAATTTGGTGAAACATGGCGTCTGTCAAGCGTCCAGTATTTGTATTATAACGAGAACAGTGATAGCTCGAAAAGATGCGTAATCTGCCGATGTTATGAATTTCGCCGTGTCCAAAAGGGTGAGCTAAAACTTTTGCATTAAGGGCACGTATCGTTGAATGGTGCGCAATGGTGCCTAAGGTAATAACGGCTTTAAGTTTGGGAAGATTTGTTAAAAGAGGTGAGAAGAAATAGCGGCACGTGTTAATTTCTGCACCGGTGGGTTTATTTTCTGGGGGAACACAACGAACAGAGTTGACGATTGCTGCATCAATCAGCTCAAGAGTATCGTCTGCTCTTTCTTCAAAGGTTCCTTGGGCAAAACCAAATTTTTTTAAAGTTGAATAAAGTAAGTGCCCAGCATAATCACCAGTGAATGGACGTCCAGTTCGATTTGCTCCGCGTAATCCAGGAGCAAGCCCGACAATAAGAAGGCGCGTTGTGTCTGCTCCTTTATAAGGAAAGAAGGGGCGCACCGGTGCGTTATACCAACTTGGTTCTTTGATACGCCAGTCAGCGATAAACTGATGGAGCCTAGGACATAAATTGCAATTTTGGGGTGGTTCTGGGCAAAGCGATGTTAATTGGCTATTCGTGGTGTTAGGCATCAATCATTTTTTCTATTTTTTTGAGTCTTTGTATAGCGTATATGACGGGTTATGTTTTGATAAACAATCTATAATGAATATAAATAAAGTTTAATATAAACTTATTGCTAATTATTATGTACAGAGAGGTAATCTTTCAGTAATTTATTTGATGAATAAGAGTACAATACACATGATGTTCAAAGAAAAAAAGTTCTCTCTTTAAATAAAGATATTATCATAAAAAGTATGCATAAGGCTGTCGTTATTGCAAAGGATTTTAAACAGCTGGTGTTCCTTTTAAAAGGATGAAGACTCCAGACAAGTATTTTGTCAAGAAAGACCTCCCCTTGTTTGAAGCCAATCTATTGGAATGCTTTTAAGAGCAGCTTTGATAACGAGCATGAATAGGTTATACATTTTTATAAATTTTCCAAGAATTTTCTTAAATAAGTTCTTTAATCAAAAAATATAAAAGTTTGTGTTGTTTTTCTTGTGTTTTATTTTGATTATTGTATATACTCCTCTATCCGCTATTAAATTTTTTTATTTGAGAAAGAGGCATAAATGGCCCGCGTAACGGTAGAAGATTGTATTGATAAAGTTGACAACCGCTTTGAATTGGTACTTTTAGCAGGTCATCGGGCGCGTCAGATTTCACAAGGAGCGCAGATTACGGTTGATCGTGATAATGATAAAAATCCAGTTGTTGCTTTGCGTGAAATAGCAGAAGAAACATTGTCGCCTGCTGATTTAAAGGAAGACCTTATTCATTCGCTGCAAAAGCATGTGGAAGTAGATGAGCCAGAAATGGCAAGTGAATTTATTACCCATTCAGGTGAAGCTGAAAGTGTTTTTAATACGTCGTCGCAAGAAGAAGGTACTTCATTTGATCATATGTCAGAGGAAGAGCTTTTAGCGGGTATTGAGGGTTTGGTTGTTCCAGAAAAAAGTGACGATTATTAATTGCGGCATTTTATATTACAGGAGTAAAGATACCTTGTCTGTAAGGAGCAGTTATTTTTCTTGTCTTTTATTGATAAGACGTGTTCAATAAGGATTAGGGGTGTGAAAAGATAAAGGATATGCTCGTATGATGCGTCAGTGTGAGCTTGTTGGACGTGTTCAACGTTACAAGTCTGACGTAGATGAGGCTCTTTTAAACAGGGCCTATGATTATGCAATGAGAAAGCATGCACATCAAAAGCGTGCTTCAGGTGATCTTTATTTTTCTCATCCTTTAGAAGTTGCTGCTATTTTGACAGATATGCGGTTGGATGAGGCGACGATTGCTGTTGCTCTTTTGCATGATACAATTGAAGATACAAGCGCTACACGAGCAGAAATTGATCAGCTTTTTGGTTCTGAAATTGGGAAGTTGGTTGAAGGACTTACAAAGCTTAATAAGCTTGATCTTGTATCAAAGAAAGCCGTACAGGCAGAAAATCTTCGTAAGCTTCTTATTGCCATCTCTGATGATGTTCGTGTTCTTTTAGTCAAACTTGCTGATCGTCTTCATAATATGCGCACCCTTGGTGTTATGCGTGATGATAAACGTCGGCGAATTGCTGAGGAGACGATGGATATTTATGCGCCGCTTGCTGGTCGTATGGGTATGCAAGATATGCGCGAGGAATTAGAGGATCTTTCTTTCTTTTATTTAAATCCAGAAGGTTATCGTACGATTACCAATCGTCTTTCTGAGTTATCAAAACGCAATCGTGATTTGCTTTCCACAATTGAAAACGAGTTGACAAAACTTTTTTTCGAGCATGGCATTAAAGCGAATGTTAAAAGCCGTCAGAAAAAATCGTATTCCGTCTTTCGCAAAATGGAAAGCAAGGCGCTTTCTTTTGAACAATTATCCGATATTTTTGGATTTCGTGTGATTGTTGAAACAGTGCATGATTGTTATCGCGCTCTTGGTGTCATTCATACGACGTGGCCAATGGTTCCTGGTCG
Organism: Bartonella sp. MR63HLJHH; assembly: GCF_042194155.1. NCBI lineage: Bacteria > Pseudomonadati > Pseudomonadota > Alphaproteobacteria > Hyphomicrobiales > Bartonellaceae > Bartonella > Bartonella sp. MR63HLJHH. The sequence goes on along the minus strand of NZ_JBHIMN010000003.1, from coordinate 112,717 downwards.
TTTTAAAGATTATATTTCTATACCAAAGCAGAATGATTATCGTTCCATTCATACAACGATTGTGGGACCATCGCGACAACGTGTTGAATTGCAGATTAGAACTGCTGCTATGGATGAAATTGCTGAATATGGCGTTGCGGCACATTCCATTTATAAAGAGCAAGGTTCTAATTATTCGGTTTCGAGGTTATCAAATGAAACAAATGCGTATGCATGGTTGCGTCAAACGATTCAATCTTTGTCAGATGGAGATAATCCGGAAGAATTTTTAGAACACACAAAGCTTGAGCTTTTTCAAGACCAAGTTTTTTGTTTTACGCCGAAAGGTCGATTAATTGCTTTTCCTAAAGGAGCTACGCCTATTGATTTTGCTTATGCCGTCCATACAGACATCGGTGATTCTTGTGTGGGTGTAAAAATCAATGGTCGTATTATGCCTTTAATGACCAAATTAAAAAATGGTGATGAGGTTGATATTATTCGTTCACACGCTCAAATTCCGCCAGCTGCATGGGAATTTCTTGTTGTCACAGGTAAAGCACGTTCAGCTATTCGACGAGCAAGTCGTGCCGCGGTACGTAAACAATATTCGGGTTTAGGATATCGTATTCTCGAGCGTTCATTTGAATATATGGGAAAACAATTTTCAAAAGACGTTTTGAAGAAAGTTTTGCCACGTTTAGCACGTAAAGATGTAGAGGATGTATTGGCTGCTGTTGGGCGTGGAGAGCTGTTTTCCGCTGATGTGATTAAAGCGGTTTATCCTGATTATCAAGATCACCGTGTGGTACAAAAGTCATCTTTTAAGCCTGGGGAAGAAGGTTGGTTTAATATTGAGAATGCTCAAGGTATGATTTTTAAAGTTCCAGAAAATGAAAAAAATGCAATGGTCGAGAATCATCAATCTAAAGCATTGCCTATTAGAGGAACCCGTGGAGATATACCCGTACGTTTTTCACCGGAAGGAGCAGTACCTGGAGATCGGATTGTTGGTATTATGCAGCCCGGAGCTGGGATCGTTATTTATCCAATACAGTCTTCAGCTTTGATGGCATATGATGATCAGCCAGAACGATGGATTGATGTCCGCTGGGATATTGATGCCCAAATGAATGAACGTTTTCCTGCACGGATAAATATTTTGGTTGTAAATAGTCCTGGCTCTTTGGCTGAAATTACACAAATAATTTCTGCTAACGATGCCAATATCCAAAATTTATCTTTTATCCGTACAGCACCGGATTTTACAGAAATTATGATTGATTTGGAAGTGTGGGATTTAAAACATTTGAATCGTATTTTTTCTCAGTTAAAAGAGGCCGGTTCAGTAAGTACAGTACGGCGAGTTCATGGATAAAAAGAAAGATTTTGCAATGAATACACAAGATGTCATTGATATTTTTAAACAAGCAGATGCTATTCTAGAAGGGCATTTTATTTTAACATCGGGGCGCCATAGTGCGACTTATATGCAAAAAGCGAAAGTATTCATGCATGCTGACTTGACGGAAAAGTTATGTCGTGGATTGGCTGAAAAAATCAAAAAATCTATCGAGGGAAAAATTGATTATGTTGTTGGTCCCGCAATTGGCGGCCTTATTCCTTCCTATGAAACTTCACGTCACCTTGGTGTTCCTTCTCTTTGGGTAGAGCGTGTAAATGGCATCTTTGAATTGCGTCGTTTTGAAATCAAGAAGGGTGCACGGGTTGTTATTGTCGAAGATATTGTGACAACGGGTCTTTCCATTCGTGAGACTATTGAGGCGCTTGTTGCAGCAGGAGCAGAGGTATTGGCCAGTGCATGTATCCTTGATCGTTCTGGTGGTAAGGTCAATGTTGGAGTTCCATTGATTGCGCTTGCTGAATATGAGATAACCTCTTATACTAGTGATGCACTTCCTGCAGAGCTTTCTGTTCTTCCAGCGATTAAACTAGGCAGTCGAAATATTTAATTGTCGTTCTATTTTTTTTGTGCAAAAGCTTAAAAAGATTAATTTGGATGATATAAATTATTTCATCATCAAAAGATGTATATTGAGAGTCATATGCTTTTTCGTAGTCGAGAACCAATAGATTTTGTAACGCGTATTCGACTTTGGTTATGGCCACGTCGTTCATTTTCTCGCTCATTTTGCTACATACATAAACGTATTTTGCGTATATCAGCAACACCGCATGAAGTAGCATTAGGGGTTGCTGTTGGCATTTTTTTAGCTTGTTCCCCTTTCTTTGGGTTGCATATTATTTTGGCAATATTTTTTTCTTGGCTTTTGCGTGCAAACTTTGCTGCCGCAATCATTGGGACGATTTTTTCTAATCCACTCACATTTTTATTGATTGTCATGGCTGATTATAAAGTAGGGTATTTTTGTTTATCACTTTTTAGCGATGTCAAAGAGATTTCTCTTTCGCAAATTCGTGCTCTATTTAATGGTTTGACATTGTCAAATCTCTCTCTCCTCTTTAAAGGCGCATGGGACACAATTATGAGTCCTATGATTTTAGGTGGAACTCTTTTAGGTATTGTTTTTGGTGGTTTATCTTATATAGGTGTTTACAGAGCAACGGTTCGTTTTAAACAAAAGCGATATCAAAAGATTATAAAAAAAAGGCTTTTAAAGAAGCGTTCATCGTAAGAAAGATCGGGTAATATGGTATGATTGTTGGTCTTGGAAATGATCTGGTTGATATACGACGTATTGAGAAAATGTTGGTTCGCTATGGTGAGCGTTTTACCCAACGTATTTTTACGGATATTGAAAGGAATAGATCCGAAAATCTCAAAAAAAGCTCCTCTTCCTATGCAAAAAGATTTGCTGCTAAAGAAGCATGCGCTAAAGCCTTAGGAACGGGAATCGCTTGTGGTATCAATTGGAAAGACATGGGGGTCGTTAATTTGCCATCTGGTAAACCAATAATGCAATTAACAAATCGTGCGCAAGTGCAACTTCAAAAGTTATTACCTCCTCATCATGATGCAGTTATTCATCTTAGCATAACAGATGATTTTCCTTGGGCACAGGCATTTATTATTATCGAAGCACTTCCACGTGGATAGATGGTGTGAGAGATTGTGCTTTTGTTATTTGAATATTATGATGAAATAAATTATATCTGTGATGAGAAGGCAGTTGGTGATGATCCAAAAAGATAAAGTGCATAAAAAAGAAAAAAAAGGCGGGGTTCGTGAATTTATTTCTGTTTTAGTACAGGCTCTGCTTTTAGCGGCGGTTATTCGGACACTTTTTTTCCAGCCTTTTAGTATTCCGTCCGGTTCAATGCGTCCTACTTTGTTGGTGGGAGATTATCTGTTTGTTTCTAAGTATGCATATGGGTATTCTCGTTTTTCCATCCCCTTTTCTCCTCCTCTTTTTTCTGGACGGATTTGGGCATCTCAACCTCAACGTGGAGATGTGGTCGTTTTTCGCTTACCAAGTAATCCGAAGATTGATTATATAAAACGCGTTGTTGGGCTACCAGGTGATCGTATACAAGTCCGTCAAAGTGTTCTTTATATTAATGATGAGGCTGTTTCACGTCACTTTATGGGGGAGATTGATAATTCTGATATAACAGAGGTTAACTATCCTGTTGAGGTTTATCGCGAGACAATGCCTAACGGTGTTAGTTATGATACACTTGATTTAGCTTTCATCCCGAAAGTTGATGATACAAAAGTTTTTGAAGTTCCTCAAGGACATTACTTTATGATGGGAGATAACCGCGACAATTCAGATGATAGTCGTTTAGATGTAGGCTATGTTCCAGAAGAAAATCTTATTGGTCGCGCGAGCGTGATTTTCTTTTCTATCAGTAACGGTTCAAGTGCTTGGCAGGTTTGGCGCTGGCCATTTGATGTGCGTTGGAAGCGTTTGTTTTCTTTCATAAATACGGTTCATGATTTGCCGCTTATCAAGCAAGGAAACAACGATGAAACGTCTAATGATTGATCAGCTTTTCAAGCTGACGGGGCATCGTTTTAAAGATGAAGAGAGGTTAAAGAAGGCATTAACACACTCGAGTGTACAAGATTCGGAACAGGGGAATTATGAACGACTAGAGTTTCTAGGGGATCGGGTTTTAGGGCTTTTGATTGCAGAAATGCTGTATCAACTTTTTCCTCAGGCAAGTGAAGGTGAATTATCAGTCCGTTTGAATCATCTGGTTAATGCGCAGACATGTGCTGATATTGCGCGTGAAATGAGGCTGCCTGATATGATCCGTGTTGGTTTTGAGATGAAAAATTTCGAGGGGCGTCGACTCATCAATATGCATGCAGATGTCGTGGAAGCTTTGATTGCCGTGATATATCTCGATGGAGGATTGGAAAGCGTTCGCCCTTTTATTCAAAAATATTGGCACGGTCGGGCAAAGAAAATGGATGCTGGTCGGCGTGATGCCAAGACCGAATTACAGGAATGGGCGCATATCCAAGGCAATGCACAACCACATTATCAGGTTATAAAACGTTCAGGTCCAGATCACGATCCTGTTTTTATGGTAGAGGTAAGTATTTCTGGGTTTGCTTCAGAGATTGGGCAGGGAAGTTCCAAAAGATATGCCGAAAGAATGGCAGCTGAAAAAATTTTGCGACGAGAGGGTGTATGGAAAACAGTGGGAAAAAATGATCATGAGTGACGTTATAAAAACGCGTTCTGGGTTTGTTGTACTTATTGGGATGCCTAATGCCGGTAAATCGACATTGGTTAATCAATTGGTTGGAACAAAGGTTTCAATTGTAACGCATAAGGTACAAACAACACGAACTTTAATCCGCGGTATTGTCATTCATGATGATGTGCAAATTGTGTTGGTCGATACACCGGGTGTTTTTCGTCCCCATAAGCGCTTAGAACGTGCCATGGTCTCTGCTGCTTGGGGAGGGGCTAAGAGCGCGGATGTTCTGCTCGTTTTAATTGACGCTCAAAGTGGTCTTTCGGATGAAGTTGATATGATGTTAGATATTGTAAACAACATGAAACAAGAAAAAGTTCTTGTTCTTAATAAGGTTGATACAGTTGTTAAATCATCTCTTCTAGCGTTAACCACTAAAATAAATGAACGTGTAAAGTTTGCGCAAACATTTATGATTTCTGCTCTAAACGGTTCTGGTTGCAAGGATTTACTTCATGCGTTGAGTAATATGATGCAGGAGGGACCATGGTATTATCCGGAAGATCAAATTTCCGATATGCCCATGCGTCATCTTGCTGCTGAAATTACGCGTGAAAAACTTTTTCTTCGTCTTCATGATGAACTTCCTTATTCCTCAACGGTTGAAACAGAAAACTGGGAAGAGCGTTCAGATGGTTCCGTTAAAATTAATCAAGTTATTTATGTCGAGCGTGAGAGTCAGAAAAAAATTGTCTTAGGAGCAAAAGGCGATACAATTAAAGCGATTGGTCAATCAGCACGTAAAGAACTCATGGAAATTATGGATCAAAAGGTTCATCTTTTTCTCTTTGTGAAAGTGCGCGATAATTGGGATACCGATCCAGAACGTTATCGCGAAATGGGATTGGATTTTTTAAAATAAGATTTTTTAAAATAATTAAAGTAAAATGAAGTGGAAAGAACAAGCTGTTATTCTTGGTACACGCCAATATGGTGAAACAAGTGTTATTCTTGAGGTTATGACACGTGAACATGGTCGTTATATGGGAGTGGTAAAAGGGGGGCGATCACGTCGTATGGCAGCTCTTCTTCAACTTGGAAATTTTGTGGAGGCTGAATGGTGGGCTCGTTTAGAAGAACATTTGGGACTTTTTCGGCTTGAAGCTCTTGATCTACATGCGGCACGATTAATCTGTCTACCAGAAGCACTTTATGCTTTGCAATTGATAGCTTTTCATTTGCGGCTTCTTCCCGAACGTGATCCGCACCCCGTTTTATATGATATTTTACACCTTTTTATGCAGAATTTTGATGAACCATTTGTAAATGCAGAATTGCTTGTACGTTTTGAAATGCGGCTTCTTGAAGAACTTGGTTTTGGTCTTGATTTATCTTGTTGTGCTGCAACAGGTCGTCAGGAAAGGCTTCATTACGTATCACCAAAATCTGGACGGGCTGTCTGTGAAGAAGCAGGGGAACCTTGGAAAAAAAAGCTTCTCATTCTACCACAGTTTCTTGTGCAAAGAACGACTCGTCCTACTGATTTTAGTGACATAATAAATGGTTTTATACTGACGGGTTTTTTTCTTATGCGTCATGTCTGGGAGCCACGAGATATAAAGCAGCCGTCAGTGCGCATGAATTTGATACAATTGTTTGAGCGCCAATTTGGTATACAAGCATTAATTTGTTGATCTGATGATAATTGAATGGGAAAATGAAAGTTTTAAAGACAATTGCTGAAGTCCGCCAATATACTTCAGAGGAACGACGTTTAGGTTTTTCGATTGGTTTTGTTCCAACAATGGGGGCATTGCATGATGGTCATCTTGCATTAGTACAGTATGCAAGAGCAATGTGTGATCGCGTATTGGTTTCTATTTTTGTCAATCCAAAGCAATTTGGACCTCATGAAGATTTTTCTCAATATCCAAGAGATTTGAAGGGCGATTGTGCTTTGTTAAAAGAAGCAGGTGTTGAATGTGTTTTTGCCCCTTCTGTAGATGAAATGTGGCCACTGGGAAATGATACAATTGTGCAAGTGAAAAAATTATCACGTATTTTGATGGGAAAATTACGTCCAGGGCACTTTTGTGGTGTAACAAGCGTTGTTGCTAAACTTTTTAACATTGTCCAACCAGAAAAGGCTTTTTTTGGGGAAAAGGATTTTCAACAAATTTTAATTATTCGGCGTATGGTTGAAGATTTGGCTTTTCCTATTGAAATTGTTGGAGTTCCTATTCTACGGGAGTCAGATGGTGTCGCTTGTTCTTCACGCAATCAGTTTTTAACATTAGAAGATCGTAAAGCTGCCAAAATTATTCCTGAAAGTGGGAAAGCTGCTGAAAAGCTTTACCATGAAGGTGAACGGTCGGTTGATAAATTATGCAAAACTGTTCGTGATATTTTACAACAAGAAACGCGTGCAATCATTGAAGCAATAGATTTACGGGATATGGAAACTTTATGCGTGATTAAAGGAACATTGAATAAACCAGCAGTTTTACTTCTTACTGTTCGCTTTGGAGAGGTAAGGCTGATTGATCAATATATATTGCAAGAGAAGGGCGGAAAATGAGTGTACATAAAACCGTAAAGCGTATAACATCTTCCGAAATACGTACAAGAAAGGGACAACAGCCAATTGTTTCTTTAACAGCTTATCAAGCTTATACTGCGCGGATTGCTGATCCATATTGCGATATCCTTTTGGTTGGTGATAGCGTTGGTATGGTTGTGTATGGATTTGAGACAACGCTTCCTGTTAATTTAGATATGATGATTTTACACGGACAAGCCGTGGTGCGTGGATCTCAAAAAGCTCTTGTGGTTATTGATATGCCTTTTGGCTCTTATGAGGAAAGTCCAGAGCAAGCTTTTTTAAATGCATCGCGTATTCTTACTCAAACGGGGTGTGGTGCAGTTAAGCTTGAAGGTGGTGTTTATATAGCGGAAACAATTGATTTTTTGTGTAAACGTGGCATTCCAGTGATGGGGCACATCGGTCTTACACCCCAGGCGGTGAATCGTTTTGGTGGTTTCAAAACACAAGGACGAAAACAGAGTGATTGGCAAAGAATTGAAGCCGATGGGACTGCAATTGAGGAGGCCGGTGCTTTTGCTATTGTTTTAGAAGGGATTGTCGAACCTTTAGCAGTAAAACTTACAGAAAAGCTTTCTATCCCTACGATCGGTATTGGTGCATCCAATCAGTGCGATGGACAAGTATTGGTTATGGAAGATATGTTGGGCTATGGTGCTCATGTGCCAAAATTTGTACGCCGTTATGGAGACCTTGAACAAGCCATGGAAACTGCAATAAAGAATTATGCAAAGGATGTCACATCTCGTGCTTTCCCAGCGGATAATGAAGTTTATAAACTAAAATAAACTTCAGTTTAAGATGAAAAGTTTGACAAGGGAACATTTGTTGTTTTGATAATGAAAGTGCATTATTTCATATATTTTGTATGCAATTTGAGCTGTGCTTTTTTTTAAGAAAGCTTTCTTAAGGAACTCAACTCCTATTTCGCGACGGCGTCTGTGAATGGTATAACGGTAAAGCTCCTATGAAATGTACAATTTACAGAGCACTAGCATCTTTACGCTTCATAAGAGACATTTTAAATTCTTTCTTTAAAAGTTTTTACCCATATGCCGGTCCCACTTATGACGTGCAAGAGAATGATTTTGATTGATTCAATATAAACAGATTTGAAATGAGTGAATCTCACGATATTAGGGGCTCTCATTCAACATGAAAAAATAATGAATTATTATTATAAATCAGTGTGATGAGTCTTTAATGATAGGGAATCAACAATGCGAAGAGTCTATAATCTTTGGGCATCCAAGGCATTGAAGCGAGTTAAAAATGCGTTTTCAATTTGTTGGGTAGAATAGGGGTATAAATTAAGATCATCGGGTAAAATATTATTGGGAGAGCCAAAATAGCGAAGGGCTTCTTCTGTACTAAATCCAGCAAGCGTAATCGCTTCATAATATGCAGCGATACGGTCGGCTTGTTTGATTTTTTTTAAAAGTTTTTGAGAAAGATCAACGGGAAGAGAAAAGCGCATGTGGATAGCATCTTGGATGCCCTTTTCAATGCGTTCATATTGTGTTCCTATGACAGCTTTAAAGGGGGAAATCATATCGCCGATGACATATTCTGGAGCATCATGAAGAAGAGCATAAAGACATTCGTTGCTTCCCGATTGTGGAAAAAGTTTTTGAAATATTTGTTCAACCAAAAGTGAATGTTGTGCAACAGAATAGGCATGCTCCCCTCGTGTTTGACCGTTCCAACGTGCCACGCGAGAAAGTCCATGGGCAATATCCTCAATTTCAACATCAAAAGGAGAAGGGTTGAGAAGATCAAGTCTGCGTCCAGAGAGCATTCTTTGCCAAGCGCGTGCTTCTCCATTTTTTAATAATTCAGCTTTAGCCATGCGTATTTTCTATAGTATTTTCAGGAAAGGTAAAATTCATATTTTCAGCAATGTTTATAGTGACAGGAATGTTTTTTACAGTAAAGGGGATGTTATGGTCCATAGAATCTTTGACGTGATCAATACGCATTAAAGCGAGAGCCTCATTTTCTACACACGTTCCCAAGTAGCCAAGCACTTTTGTTCCTGCTTCAATGCTAGATTGAGGGGTTAATTCACACTGGCCTTTTACAATAAAAATACGGCGACGTGCTGCACGGCGGTGGTGCATTCGTGAAACAATTTCTTGTCCAATATAACATCCTTTATTGAATGAGAGTCCATTGATTTGATCGTAATTAATATCATGAGGAAAGACTTTGCCAACTTCATAGTCTTGACCACTTTCCGCAATTGCATAACGGATACGCAATTGATTCCATGTATCATGATATTCTGAAGTCAAAAAAGTTTTTTTTCCATAGATTCGTATTATTTTTTCTTTTTGTGGGAAGCGTTTATCAACAAAACTTGAATCAAAATTTAAAGTATCTGATTCATTATTCAAAGAAACCGTAACAAGCTCTTGTAATGGTTGTGTAATTTCTACTTTTTTACGCAGCTTATAGAGCAACAGACGTTGGTGAAGCGTATCAGCTAAAGGCATTCTGATATCAATCAGGTAACCATTTTCTTTTTTTCCGATAAGAAAATCAGCAAGAATCTTTCCTTGTGGGGATAAAAGGGCTCCAGGGAAAAGTTCCTGTGGACTGATTTTTTTTACATCTGTCGTGATCAAGGATTGTAGAAAATCTGTTGCTTCTTCGCCTGTAATTTGAATAAGCCCGCGGTTTTTTAAGCAAATGGCATTTTGTTTTTCAATCATGGTTCTTGCCTTTCTGCTCAAAGTTACATAATCGATAAGTGAGCAATATGTAAGGAGCGTGGCTATGTTTAAAACATTTGATACAATTTTTAAAGGTGCAACACTTGTGAATCATGATGGAAGAAGCAAGCGTGATATTGGTATTACAAATGGTCGTATTGCTGAAATAGGCAACCTTACATGTGCATCGGCTAGTGAGGTCATTGATTGTACGGGGCTTCATATTTTACCAGGAATTATTGATAGCCAAGTGCATTTTCGTGAGCCAGGAAATGAATATAAGGAGGATTTGGAAAGTGGCTCGTATTCTGCTGTGTTAGGGGGTGTTACGGCAGTTTTTGAAATGCCTAATACCAATCCGTTGACAACATCAGAAGAAACATTAAACGATAAGGTTAAACGCGGATTTCATCGAATGCATTGTGATTTTGCATTTTGGGTTGGAGGAACGCGTGAAAATGCCCATGAACTCTCTGAGTTAGAAAGACTTCCCGGTGCGGCTGGAATTAAAGTCTTTATGGGGGCCTCTACCGGTGATCTTTTGGTTGATGATGATGAAAGTGTACGCCTTATTTTGAAGAATACACGCCGTCGTGCAGCTTTTCATTCTGAAGATGAGGCGAGGCTCAAAGAGCGTAAAATATTGCGTATTGAAGGGGATGCATCGTCACATCCGATTTGGCGTGATGAAGTTGCGGCATTAAAATGTACGCAGCGTTTGGTAAAAATTGCCCATGAGACGAAAGCACGGATTCATGTGTTACATCTTTCGACAGAAGAAGAAATTGATTTTCTAAAAAAACATAAGGATGTTGCAACAATTGAAGTGACACAACATCATTTGACTCTCACGGCTGATGATTATAAGAAGTTTGGTACATTAATTCAGATGAATCCGCCTATTCGTGAGTCGCGCCACCGTGAAGCTCTTTGGTACGGTGTTCAACAAGGAATTATTGATGTCTTAGGCTCAGATCATGCGCCTCATACTCTTGAAGAAAAACTTCAACCTTATCCCTCTTCACCTTCAGGAATGACAGGGGTGCAAACAACAGCAGCAATTATGTTGACACATGTGAATGAAGGAAAAATATCTCTTGAACGTTTTGTTGATCTCACTTCACATGGCCCTAGTCGTATTTTTGGTATAAGCTGTAAAGGGCGCATTGCTGTTGGGTACGATGCTGATTTAACCATTGTTGATCTTAAGAGAGAAGAAATTATTACGAATGGCTTAATTGGTTCGCGTGCCGGTTGGACACCTTATGATGGTCAAAAAGTTAAAGGTTGGCCTGTTGGGACTATTATCCGTGGTATGCGCGTTATGTGGGAAGGTGAAATTGTCACACCTTCACAAGGAGAGCCTGTTAAATTTATGGAAACTTTGGTGTAAACAGATTAAAAAGTATGCCGTAAAATATCATCTTTTAGAGTGATGATATAGGGTATGTCAGCCTCTTTGGCACATAAGTGTTTTTTATGCGTGGTGAATATTCTTAGGCTTATTTGTAGAAACTATGAAGCAAATTACATGAGTGGGAAGCCAAGAGGAATCTTGTTCAACAAGAACCTAGATTATTTACAGAGCAAATTTAGTTAACAATCTTCATCCTTTGAGGTGTGGGGAGGAAGCCAAAGAACGATTTTGTATGGGGAAAAAGGCGCTCATACGAATAAAAGCGTATCGAGACATTATTCTTTAAAAGTTTCTCTATTTTCAGAGCTGGTTTATTGCTCCCCCCATTTGTGAGAGGAATATCATTGATATCGCTAAAATGGAGAAAGATACTTTTTGCATAGATTAATTATTTATAATGCATGAGGAGGTTTTCAGATAAAATTCTTCCTTCCTCTATGTATCTTTGATTGGCTTCAATGGCTGCTTGGGTACAATGGTGATAATTTTCTGAGAAAGCACGATACGCTTCATTAAACGCTTCATAAAAATAAGCACGTCTTTGTGGAATGGGGTGTTCTGCTTCAATTAGTGCATTCATATAATCATACCATTGGTTTGTTGGAGGCTCGCAAAGATTTTGGAGAGAATGCAATGATCCCAAAATTTCTGCTAGTCGGAGTAATTTTTTTTCATAAGGTGGAGATTGTTGCGCAAAGGTTGGCATTGAAATGACAAGAAATATTAAAATAATGATGTTCATCAATCTATTACGCATTATTTTTATTGCTTTCTTTGAATAAAACTCTGTACAGATAAAATAATTTTGTCATGAGAACTGTGTAAAAAAATAGAGTTAATTGCTACATTATTCTCAATTATTGATTATAAAATATAGGGCGTAAGAGGCAGTAAGGAACCCATTGTGGAATATTGAAAATACTGACGAAGCTTTGTGTGGTTAAAAATTTAAGATTTGCTTCCTGAAAGCTATCTATTTTTCACATAGGTTTATATTGTGTTGCCTATAGAATTTTTTCTAAGCTCGTTTTCTTTAAGAAGGGAAAGCATCTCTAATGATAGAATGCTTTTGTTCAATCAAATAAAATAGATTGTTTTTATGATAAATGATGGATACAGCCGTGAATACAATGGGAAAATGGTAAGAAGAATTTACTATAAGAAAAAAGTTTTTAGCCTAAACCGCGTAATACGATAATTTGAGATAAGATGCATCTAAAAGGAGCGGTGCATAATATCGTCTATGGAGTCAATAATGAAAGAGTTGCGATTTTATAATACGCTGACACGTAAAAAAGAAAATTTTACACCAATAGATCCGACAAGAGTACGTCTTTATGTTTGTGGACCGACAGTTTATGATTATGCGCATGTAGGAAATGCACGCCCTGTCATTGTTTTTGATATTTTATTTCGTTTATTGCGTCATGTTTATGGCAATGAGCATGTTCTATATGCGCGTAATATTACAGATGTTGATGATAAAATTAATGCACGAGCAGCTTTTGAATATCCAAACTTGTCATTGAATGACGCCATTCGTCAATTAACAGAACGTACATATTGCCAGTTTCAACAAGATACAATAGCACTTGGTTGTCTATTACCAACCAGTCAGCCGCGCGCAACCGAGCATTTAGAGGAAATGCGCTCTTTAATTGAAAGATTGCTTGAAAAGGGGCACGCTTATAAAGCGGAAAATCATATATTATTTTCTGTAAGTAGCATAAAAAATCCTCCCCACTATGGGGCATTTGCAAATCGTTCTTTAGATGAAATGAGGGCGGGGGCGCGTATTGATGTTGCTGCTTATAAAAGGGAAGAGATGGATTTTGTTTTATGGAAACCTTCTGTGGAAGGGGAGCCAGGTTGGGAATCGCCGGCCGGAATTCCTGTTTTAGGTCGTCCAGGTTGGCATATTGAATGTTCTGCGATGTCAATGGCAAAGTTATTAGCGCCCTATGGCGGTGGTTTAACTTGTGATGATCCAACCGCGAATGTTTTTGATATCCATGGTGGTGGACTTGATTTAATTTTTCCTCATCATGAAAACGAGATTGCACAAAGTTGTTCAGCTTTTGGGACGGAGCGAATGGCAAATTTTTGGATGCATAATGGTTTTTTACAAGTTGAAGGCAAAAAGATGTCGAAAAGCTTTGGCAATTTCATAACTATTCGTTCTGTTTTAGAGAATAATTTTTTGGAGTTTAATGGTATTTTAATCGATGAAATGAAGAAAAATTGGGCTGGTTTGTCTGCGCGTTTTTCGATGTTGCAAACGCATTATCGTGAACCATTAAATTGGACAGCGCAGCGTTTAATACAATCGAGTGGCGAACTATATCGTTGGTATGAATTGCTTCGCAGCAAAAAAAGTGAGATGGAAAACAATGAAGCAATTAATGATACTTTGATAGATGCACTCAGTGATGATCTTAATACTCCAAAAGCACTGACTCTTTTGCGAAAGTTTTATAAAGAAGGGAATGCGCTGGCTCTTGCTAATGGGATGAATTTATTAGGACTGTTACGACAAGAATGGATTAAAGAAATAGACTGCCCATTATTTATAAAAAAAACTTTTCTTGATTCAAAATTTATTGATCAACGTATTGCTGAAAGACTACGACTTATCCATAATAAAGAGTGGGAAGCAGCGGATACAATTCGTGATGAGCTTGCAGCGGAGGGGGTTCTTTTAAAAGACAGTAAGGATCCGCAGAGTGGTGAGCGCATAACTGTGTGGGAAATAAAACGATTTTAATTTTCCTATTCCAGCAGCTTACATAAATAAAGGGAGGAAAATTTGATGGAATTTTTATATCATTATGGGTATATCGCGCTTAAGCTGGCTGTAGGTCTTGTTGCCTTCTTATTTATTTTAAGAACGACGGGGCGGGGGAGCCTTAGTCAGATGACACCAGTTGATTTGGTCAGTAATTTTGTTATGGGAGGTATTATTGGAGGCGTTATTTATAATCAGAGTATTAGTAGCATTCAATTATTGCTTGTTTTACTCATCTGGCAAACCTTGATTACATCTTTTAATTTTTTTGCACGCTATTCAGTTTTTTTTCGTCGTCTTATTGCAGGGCGGAATGTTACATTAGTTTTAGATGGGGTTTTCCAAATAGATAAGATTAAGAACTTAGGGATCAATGTTAATGATCTCATTACGATGTTACGTCTTAAAGGGTGTCACTTACATGAAGCCGCTTTTGTTCGTTTGGAAACCAATGGTGATTTCACTGTCATTAAAAAGGAAGAAGGGAAGAAATCGACGATTTTAATAGAAAATGGTGAAGTTATTGATGATGGACTTAAAGAGATTGGTAAAACAAAAAAGTGGCTTCAGGCAGAATTGAAAAAAAACCATGTAAAAGTTGAAAATTTATTTGCAGCAGAGTGGTATGAAAATACAGATAAAAATAATAAATTGTATAGTGGATTATTTCTTGTTCCTTTTTCAAAAACAGTCTAACTTTAAATAACGAGTGGGTATAGCTTATTGGAAGCGTAATGAAGAGATAAATCTATAAACAACCACAGGGGGGTATTTTGCCTTTTTCGTGTGGATGATAGAGAAGTAAGGACTTTATGAAACGCAATGAAATGACAAAGACTGTATCATCAGATACAGGCAGAACTCTGCACACACTTTACAATTTATGGCCCTATATGTGGCCAGTAGGGCGACGTGATCTAAAAATACGTGTGCTATGGGCAATATTTTATCTTGTTTTGGCTAAGCTCGTTCTCATATCTGTACCGTATTTCTTTAAATATTCTACGAATGTGCTTGATTCAAGCTTTCAGCTACCTGAATGGTTCCCATCCAGTTTGATTATTCCCATCATGCTCGTTTTGGCATATAATGTCGCACGTATTATGCAGGCTGGATTAAATCAATTACGCGATTCTCTTTTTGCCACTGTTGGTCAATATGCTGTTCGTCAATTGGCTTATAAAACCTTTGTACATATGCATGAGTTATCCTTGCGATTTCATTTGGAACGCCGAACTGGTGGGCTTTCTCGTGTGATTGAGCGTGGTACAAAAGGAATTGAAGCGATCGTAAGATTTTCAATTCTGAACACAGTACCGACAGTTCTAGAGTTTATATTAACGGCACTTGTATTTTACATAAGTTATGGGTGGCATTATCTTCTCATCGTTGTTGCAACGGTTGGATTATATATCTTGTTTACCATTAAGGCGAGTGATTGGCGCATTCGTATTCGGCAACAAATGAATACAGCAGATACTGAGGCCAATACGCGTGCAGTTGATTCTCTTTTGAATTTTGAAACGGTGAAATATTTTGGCAATGAAACTCTAGAAGCCGATCGATTTGATGCTTCTATGGTAGGTTATGAAAAAGCCGCAACAAAGATTTGGACATCGTTAAGCTGGCTTAATTTTGGTCAGGCTCTTATCTTTGGTATTGGAATGACGATCATGATGCTGATGTCAGCTTATGAAGTTTTTTATAAAACACAAACTTTGGGTGATTTTGTTTTTATTAATGCACTTTTAATGCAACTTTCCATTCCACTGAATTTTATTGGTTCAATTTATCGTGATATTCGACAAGGTTTGACGGATATTGAAGCAATGTTTGATCTTTTAGATGTTCAGAAGGAGATCGTTGATAAATCGGATGCTAAACCGTTAGAGATAAGGGATGGGACCATTCGTTTTCATCAGGTAAAG
Source organism: Bartonella sp. MR63HLJHH (assembly GCF_042194155.1). Lineage (NCBI taxonomy): Bacteria > Pseudomonadati > Pseudomonadota > Alphaproteobacteria > Hyphomicrobiales > Bartonellaceae > Bartonella > Bartonella sp. MR63HLJHH. Next base: position 96,657 of record NZ_JBHIMN010000003.1, on the reverse strand, counting down.
TTTTCCTATGATTCGACACGTCAGATTCTCAGAGATATTGATTTTGAAGTTCCTGGAGGAAAAACAGTCGCCATTGTCGGTCCATCTGGTGCAGGTAAATCAACTATTTCTCGGTTGCTTTTTCGGTTTTATGATGTTGACGCGGGTTCTATCACAATTGACGGGCAGGATATTCGTGACGTAACACAAAAGAGTTTGCGTGAAGCGATTGGCATGGTCCCACAAGATACAGTGTTATTTAATGATACAATTGCCTATAATATTTGCTATGGGCGTCCAAGTGCTACAGATGAAGAAATGCGCAAAGCTGCTGAAATGGCACAAATATCAAAATTTATTGAAATTTTACCGGAAGGTTTTCAGTCTATGGTAGGAGAGCGAGGTCTCAAATTATCAGGTGGTGAAAAACAACGTGTGGCTATTGCACGGACACTTTTAAAAGCCCCCCCACTTCTTATTTTAGATGAAGCAACATCGGCTCTTGATACGGCGACTGAACAGGAAATTCAACAAGCATTGGATATTGTAAGCCGTGGACGTACAACACTGATTATTGCTCACCGTCTTTCTACTGTCATCAATGCTGATGAAATTTTGGTTCTTAAAAGTGGTCGTATTATTGAAAATGGGGCGCATACAGAGCTTTTACGCAAGAAAGGTTTATATGCTTCAATGTGGAATAAGCAGCTTGAAGCATCGAAAGCTGAAGAAAAATTACGTAAAATACGTGAAGAAGATGAGACGAGTGTTGTTAATCGTAAAAAATAAATAGGGCAAAATGTAATCTATATCTTTATATGGAGTGATTGATTAAATACATAAAAAGACACAAGAGGAACAAAAAGATTTGTTGCTTGTTTGAGTTTACGATGAATAGGAAATTATATGAGTATTCTGCAATCTTTCCATAATAGCTTTGTACCGGTTCATAAAGAGGGTTATCCTTTTATTGTAGCGTTTTTTGTTATTTCGCTCATTCTTGGTTGGATATGGAGTCCGTTGTTTTGGTTTGGTCTCGTTCTCACGGTGTGGTGTATATACTTTTTTCGTAATCCAGATCGTGTGATCCCTTTAAATTCAAATTGGGTTATGTCGCCTGCAGATGGGCGTATTTCATTTGTGGAATCATGTGTTCCACCTGAAGAATTAGGATTAGGGAAAGATGAAATGATCCGTATTTCCATTTTTATGGATGTTTTTTCATGCCATATTAATCGTATTCCTATCAGTGGTACAGTAGAGTCTATCGTTTATCATCCAGGTCGATTTACCAATGCTGAGTTTGATAAAGCTAGCCAGTTTAATGAGCGTAATGGTGTGGTAATTGATAGCAAACATGGTAAAATCGGTATCGTACAAATAGCGGGAATGGTTGCACGCCGGATTGTTTGTTGGTCAAAAGAAAACGATGCCGTTATGACTGGTGAGCGATTTGGATTGATTCGTTTTGGTTCTCGCCTTGATATTTATATACCAACTGAAATGAAATTGCGTGTTGCAGTTGGACAGACCGCAATTGCTGGAGAAACAGTTTTGGGTTCTTTTGATGATAAGAGTGCCACAACGGACTTCAGATACGATTAGGACTCACAATGAAAAATTTTTCGCCATTTTCTTCATTCAATCCTGAGGGGCAGCATGATGATGTTGCAAGTCGGCGGCGTTCACCTACATCAATGCGGTATGTCATTCCCAATATCATTACTATTTTAGCAATTTGTGCAGGGATGAGCAGCATTCGTTTGGCTTTTGAACATCGCTATGAAGCTGCTATTTTAATGGTGCTTTTGGCCGCAGTTTTAGATGGTGCTGATGGTCGCATTGCCCGTTTAATAGATGGTAGTTCATCTTTTGGGGCACAGATGGATTCTCTTGCTGATGTTATAAATTTTGGTGTTACCCCTGCACTTATTGTTTATTCTTTTATCTTGAATCAAGCAAATCACATTGGTTGGGTTGCAGCCCTTGTTTATTGTGTTGCTTGTTGTTTGCGGTTAGCACGTTTTAATGTGATGTTGGATAACACCAATATACCTAAGTGGCAGAAAAGTTATTTTGTTGGTGTTCCAGCACCAGCAGGAGCATTACTCCTTTTATTGCCTACCTATTTAGGCGCTCTTGGTTTGGTCCCCAATTGGGGGTGGGCATTATTTTTTAGTCTTTATACTGTAATTATTGCTTTTCTTTTGATTAGTCGTTTACCAGTATGGAATGCAAAAACAATTGATCAAAATTTAAGGCGCGATATCGTTATACCGTGCATGTTGGTCATTGTTATTTATGTCGGTTTTCTTGCGACTTACACATGGAAAACTTTATTGATTACAGCTGTTAGCTATATGATTTTTCTCCCCTGTAGTTTTATCGCTTATAATAAACGTGCTACTTTAGAAGAGAAAAAGGCTGATGCTAAATCTATCCAAGAATCATAAAGTGTTTCATTCTTCTGTTGAGAAGCACAGGAAAAAGAGAGAGTTAAACGATTTACTTCTCCGATGATGATCAATCAGGTACATGATAATCTACAAACCGATTTTTATGAACATTAAAGAGTTTTCCAGTTTCCTTTAAATCAGGTGATAACAAATGTACTATCTTTTTTGCAACCTCTTGTGGTGAAGGGAGAGTTTGTGGATCTTCACCGGGCATAGCTTCAGCGCGCATGGCAGTGCGTGTGGCACCAGGGTTGACACAATTAATCTTAATAGGGGTTTGTTTGAGTTCTTCTGCCCAACAGCGGGCAATCATCTCTAAAGCCGCTTTAGAGGCTGCATAAGCTCCCCAGAAAGGGCGCGCAGCATGCGCAACGCTTGAGGATAACAGAATGGCTCGTCCAGCATCAGATTCACGTAATAAAGGCTCAACAGCTTTCATTAAGCGCCATTGGCTGAAAAGATTTATTTGAAAAACATCTTCAAATACCGTGTTTTCTATATGCGCTATTGGTGAGAGTGTTCCAAGGATTCCTGCGTTTTCAACGATAATATCAAGTTTTTTCCAGCGTTTGGCAATTGAGATAGCAAGAGTATCGATGTTTTCCATATGATGCAAGTCAAGGGGAACAAGGGTTGCATGAGCCCCTTTTTCTCGGATTTGATTATCTAATTCAGTAAGTCCACTGACTGTTCGTGCAAGAGCAATAATATGAGCGCCGCGTGCAGCAAGCTCGAGTGCCAAATAATAGCCAATTCCTCTTGATGCGCCAGTAACAAGTGCAACACGCCCATGGAGACTAAAGTCACATTTTGTCATCATTAATCTCTTGTTTTAAGAACAGATGATTGATGAGTTTTGGAGAGATTTTCTTGATCAACCAGTTGCGTAGGATAATATCCAGTAAAATAATGGTCAGTAAATTGTGGATCGGCGTTATTCCGTTTTTCCCCTGCTACAGCAAGATATAATCCATCCGTTGAAAGAAATTCTAATGAATCTGCTCCAATAAAATCACACATAGATTTTAAATCTGGATATTGATTTGCTAAAAGGCTTTCAACTTTAGGTGTATCAATACCATAAAAGTCGGGATAGAAAATCATAGGGCTAGAAATGCGCATATGAACTTCTTTTGCTCCTGCATCACGGAGCATTCGCACAATTTTAAGAGATGTTGTTCCACGTACAATAGAGTCATCAACAAGAATAACACGTTTTCTTTCAATCACAGGACGGTTTGCAGAATGTTTTAACTTGACACCAAAAGCACGAATTTGTTGTGTTGGTTCGATAAAAGTACGGCCAACATAGTGATTACGGATAATACCAAGCTCGAAGGGAATTCCAATTTCTTGTGCATAGCCAATTGCGGCAGGAGTTCCTCCATCAGGAACAGGAACCACAACATCACCCTCACAAGGGGCTTCCTGTGCTAAACGGATTCCCATATTTTTGCGTGTTGCATAGACACTACGCCCTCCAACGATTGAGTCCGGACGGGCAAAATAAACATATTCAAACAAGCAAAGTTTTTCTGGTTTTTCATTTTTGGGTTTTATAATTTTTTTAGTAATTTCCCCATTTTTTTGTATTTCACATATGATGATCTCCCCATTTTTAACATCACGGACATACTTTGCTCCAATAATATCAAGAGCACAAGTTTCAGAACAAAAAATAGGCTTACCATCAAGTTCCCCCATCACAAGGGGTCTAATCCCTGTTGGATCGCGTGCAGCAATAAGCTTTGTACGTGTGAGCGCTAACATAGCATACCCACCTTCTACTTGCCGAATTGCATCAACAAAACGATCAGAGGACGATTCATAACGTGAGCGGGCAATAAGATGAAGAAAAACTTCTGAATCTGATGTTGATTGACAGATAGCTCCAGAAGCGATGAGTTCACGGCGTAATGTAAGACCATTGGTAAGATTACCATTATGAGCAATAGCAATGCCTCCAGCTTTTAATTCAGCAAAAAGGGGTTGAACATTGCGTAATGCTACTTCTCCAGTTGTTGAATAACGGGTATGTCCAATAGCGCGATTTCCTGGTAAGCGTGCAAGTGTTGTAGGATTTGTATAGTGATCACCAACAAGACCTAAATGCTTTTCTTGATGAAACATTTTATTATGGTAGGAAACAATACCAGCTGCTTCTTGCCCACGATGCTGAAGTGCGTGGAGTCCAAGAGCTGTTAATGTTGCTGCATCTTCATGCCCAAGAATACCAAAAACGCCACATTCTTCATGAAGGGTATCATCATCTAACGAAAATTCTTGACAGAAAACATCACTTTTTATCATCATATTCTTTCAGTTGTGATACGGAGGAATCATTAATATCACATTTTACATCATTTAGTTCTCTTTCCTCATGAAAAACTATTCTTTATTTTTTAAAATTATCTTTTTATGAGAGTGTTGCTCATACGTATGTTTATTGCTGTCTTTAAACAAATTTTCCGCCTTTTCGAGAACAGATCCAATATCTTTTGGGAGTATTTCCCAAACTTTTTGTCCTAGTGAATCTAAAATAGGCCTTGTTTTTGCATTTTTTAACCAATTCGCTTGAAGCTCGGGTTTAATCAGTGCATTAATCAGCAACATACCGATGACCATGATAAGTAAACCGCGAAGTGCTCCAAAAATAAAACCAATAGCACGGTCAAGGATACCAATTCGACTATCAATAATAAAATCAGAGATCTTCATTGTAATAATTGAAGTAATAATGAGAACAATAATAAAAATCGTGACCAATGTTGTGATCAATGCAATCATTTTATTAGAGAGATAGTGTTCAAAGAAAGGTAAGACAGGCTTGAATAAAAACAGTGTCGTAATAGCTGCAACTGCCCAAGAAATCAACGATAACACTTCACGTGAAAACCCTCGAAGCATAGCAAGAAAAGCGGACAACAGGATGATTACTACGACAATTCCATCAAGGATTGTTATGATCATTTGTTTGTTCCTTATACATAAAGTTGTGTTCTTATAAGTCTGTGTACAAATATATTTTTTGTTCTTATAGCAAGGATCTTTTGTATTTTATAGAGTTTTTTCTATATTATCATATCTGTGGTGCAGATCATTTTTTACTTACGGTAAGAGTAGCAACGAGTTCGGGAAGGTCGGAGAAAGTTTTTTGTTGAAAATTGAGCGACTTCATCATTTCGGTTGTTGTTGTGGGATGAAATGCTCCTTGAAAGCCGAGTTTTTTTGCTTCATTGATGCGCTGTGCTGAATGTGAAACAGCGCGGGTAGCTCCTGAAAGACTGACTTCACCAAAATATACATAATCCGTTGGCAATGCGATATTGGCAAGAGAGGATACCAAAGCAGCGGCTACAGCTAAATCAGCAGCGGGTTCTGATATGCGATATCCACCTGCTACGTTCAGATAGACATCATGCTGTCCAAAACGAATGCCGCAATGGGCTTCTAAAACGGCAAGAATCATAGAAAGGCGATTTCCATCCCATCCGACAACCGCACGTCTTGGTGTCCCAAGGGAAGAAGGAGCAACAAGCGCTTGAATTTCTACGAGTATCGGGCGTGTCCCTTCCATTCCCGCAAAAACAGCAGCACCTGGTGCTTTTTCATTACGTTCTCCTAAAAACAATTCGGATGGATTTATCACTTCGCGTAATCCTTTATCAGACATTTCAAAGACACCAATTTCATCTGTTGGTCCGAAGCGATTTTTTACAGTTCTAAGAATGCGATAATGATGTCCTCCTTCACCCTCAAAATAGAGAACGCCATCAACCATATGTTCAACAACTCGAGGACCAGCAATTTGCCCATCTTTTGTAACATGACCAACAAGAACAACGGCGGCTCCTGTTTTCTTGGCAAAGCGGATCATTGCTTGAGCACCGATACGTACTTGTGTGACAGTGCCTGGTGATGAATCTGCTGTATCTGACCATAGGGTTTGAATCGAATCGATAATCACCATATCAAGGTTTTTATGTTCGCTTAAGGTTGCCAGAATATCTTCAACATTGGTTTCAGCAGCAAGTTTCACTTCTGTATTGTTAGCTTCAAGCCTTTGTGCGCGCAGACAAATTTGCGCAATAGCCTCTTCACCTGAAACATAGATGACATTATATCCTTTACGTGATAAAGCAGCGGCTGTTTGTGTCAGCAATGTTGATTTACCAATACCCGGGTCACCACCAACAAGGAGTGCCGATCCACGGACAAAGCCTCCACCGGTAACACGATCAAGTTCAGCAATACCAGAATGAATACGTGGAGCATCTTCGATATTTCCAGAAAGAGATGTGAGTGTGACGATGCGTCCTTTACGAGCATTCTGCTTAGGAGCACTTCCTATGCCGCCATTTATAGTTTCTTCGATAAGGGAATTCCATTCTCCACAAGCACTACATTTTCCCGCCCAACGAGAATGGACCGTTCCACAATTTTGGCAGATAAATTGAATACGATTACGCGCCATGTTGATTTAACCAATTTGCTCTGGAAGATAATTGCTATCGGCCAGATCACTGAATCGTGTGAAATCAGATTGAAAGGCAAGTGGCACGATTCCTGTCGGCCCATGGCGCTGTTTTGCAATAATAACATCAGCTTTTCCAAAAGCTTTGTCCATTATTTCTTGCCATTTTGTATGTTCCAAGCTACCTAACTTTGGTTCTTCATTTTTGAGATAATATTCTTCGCGATAGACAAACAGAACAATGTCGGCATCTTGCTCAATTGAACCAGATTCACGTAAATCTGAAAGTTGTGGACGTTTATCTGTTCTATTTTCTACTTGACGTGAAAGTTGAGAGAGAGCGATAATAGGAATGTTCAATTCTTTCGCTAATGCTTTTAATCCTGTGGTAATTTCTGTGATCTCTTGAACACGATTTTCTGATGAACGCTTTGAACTGCTTGTCATGAGTTGGATATAGTCAATAAACAAGATATCTAAGCCATGTTGTCGCTTGAGACGCCGCGCACGAGCAGCTAATTGCGTAATTGATATTCCCCCAGTTTGATCAATATAAAGTGGTGCCTTTTGTAGTTGGTTCACCGCACGAATAATTTTTGAAAATTGTTCATCTGAAATATTACCACGCCGAATATCAGAAGAAGAGACTTCTGTTTGTTCAGAAATAATACGTGTTGCAAGCTGTTCTGAGGACATTTCAAGTGAGAAGAAACCTACAATGCCGCCTTCATTTTCTTGAATATTGGCATTGCGATTATAAGCATTAGCAATATTAAAGGCAATATTGGTAGCCAGTGAGGTTTTACCCATACCAGGGCGTCCCGCAAGGATAATTAAGTCAGATGCTTGTAATCCTCCCATTTTTTCATCAAGTGTTTTAATATGGGTGGCTATCCCGGATAATTGTGAAGAGCGCTTTTTCGCAGCACTTGCCATATCGATAGCTTTTTTGATAGCCTCATTAAAATTTTCAAATCCACCTCCATATTTCCCTTTTTCTGCTAGCTCAAATAACTGATTTTCAACAGTTTCAATTTGTTGGGTAGGCGTGAGCTCTACAGGAGCATCAAAGGCTGTATTGACAACTTGAGTTCCAAGGTTAATCAAAGACCGGCGGATAAAAAGATCGTAAATAACGCGTCCATAATCTTCAGCGTTAATAATAGTGACTGCCTCTGTGGCTAAGCGAACAACATACTGGTAGACAGTAATATCTCCAATTTTTTCTTCCATTTGGATATAGGGCTTGATTGTAACTGGATCTACACGTTTTCCTGTTTTAATAAGGTGAGATAAAACATGATAAATTTTTTGATGCAATGGTTCAAAAAAATGTTCTGGTTTTAGAAAATCTGAAACGCGGTCAAGAGAATCATTGTTGATAAAGATGGCACCAAGCAATGCCTGTTCAGCTTCAATATTATACGGAAGTTGCCGAAAAGAAGGAGAATCTTCTTTTTTTGAAGAGCCTACATTAACAACGTTAGTTTCTTCCATAATATTTTTCCACTAAAATTCCAAGTCTAGCTACTTTAGGCGATAAATTGAAAATCGTATAATTAAAAGAATAGAGCTACAAACCTTCATTTTAAGTTAAAATTATATAATTTTTCAAAGCTCTCTTTTCGTTGCTCATTTATCATTTGTATATTATTTGTGTTACGTCTATCTATTTTATTTTATAATACGTAATTTTAAAGTGGAAGTTTTGGTACTCTAAATTTAAGTATTTTGAAGTTACATGACCTTAAGATTCCAATATCTGTGTAAGCAGAATTACTCTTTTATAACTGAAATTATTTCAGATCATATGAGGATACAATCAACTTACCGCTCATACAAGCCTTACCCTGAAAGGTAGAACTTTAAATTATTTTTGCTTTATATGCTGGAAACAAAAGATATTTCCTCTTAGTGATATCATCATTCTCGGCATGTAATGCCTTTAAATAATATATTGCTAATTCTTTCATAAAAATTAGGTTCTTTATGTATGATGGCCATAAAATACTCACTTTTAAAGTGTGAGTATTTTATGAGCAATATTTAAAATGGAATAAAAAATATAAAACAGAAAGCAAAAATAGCAATTAAGCTTCTTGATGAGAACTGTTTATATCGTTGTCATTAATTTCTTCTGCCAGTAATTCTTCCTGACTTTCTTCTAATAATTCTTCTTGAATATTATATATTTCTTTAGCAGAAGTGAGAGTTTCACCTTCTGCTTGGCGTTGTGCTTCACTGGTAGAACGCGCAACATTAATAATCACAGAAATTTGAACCTCAGGATGTAAGCTAAGAGTGATAGTGTGAAGACCAATCATTTTTATTGGATGGTTAAGTTCGACTTGATTTCTCCCAATAGAAAAGCCTTCATCTGTTATAATTTCAGCAATATCACGTGTTGACACAGAACCATAAAGTTGTCCTGTTTCACCAGCAGAACGAACAACAATGAATGATTGTCCATCAAGTTTTTCAGCAACTTTTTGCGCTTCGCTTTTGCGTTCAAGATTACGTGCTTCAAGTTGTGCACGTTGTATCTCAAAATGCTTTTTATTGGCTTCATTTGCACGTAAAGCTTTACCTTGAGGCAAGAGAAAATTACGCGCATAACCATCTTTAACTGAGACAATATCACCCATCTGACCAAGACGAGGAATGCGCTCAAGTAAAATAATATCCATAGTTTTTCCTTTCGAACAAATAAATTTAGTGGAGTTTTTTGCGTGATTGAAAATCGTATTGAATAGCAGCCCAAATTCCCATTAAAAGCATCATGAAAACAATAGGTGGAGCAAAAACAACTGTTAAAATAGCAATATAAACAAGAGAAAGTATAATAATCCGACCGTTTACCCCTTTTGTAATATTGTGAAGATATGCTAGACCGCTAATTAATATGATGACAGTGTATGCAGTACTAAAGACACAGGTACTCAAGTTAAGAGAAGCGCTCAACTCAACCATCGATGCTATGCAAACAATAATGAAAATAACAATTCCAGAAATTGGAAGGCGGAGGGTTTGGCTCCAATCATCACGGGGTCTTTTCAGCCATTTCATGTGTTGGGCTGCTATCATGGAAAAGTAAAGGTTACCAATGAGAAAAACCAAACTATAAAGAGTCAAAGAAACAGCAGTAAAAGTTGCTGTATGCGTCATTAAAAGCTCACTAAAAGCGCGTATATTGTCTTCTTTTATTGACTGTGATTGTTGCAGAGTTTGTGCTATGTTTTCGGTGATTTTTTTTGCAATGACGGGCGTGGAAGGACGGGTTTGAACATAGAGCCCAATGAAAGTTGCTATAAGAGCGATAAAATTAGTTAAATGAAAAATAACCGATGATAATGGATACCATATCAGTTCGTTTTCTTTTTGCGCTGGTCGTGCAAGTCCAAGAAGCCAAGAAGCATAGACAGCAGGAAGGAAAAATAAGAACATCAAGCCAAGAGCAATATAGGTATTAGTGGTTATGATAAGAACAACAGTGGCACTTATGAGGGCGATGAGACTGGCTAATGTTCCTTGACCGAACGCAACAATAAAAATTGGCAATGAAAGAAAGCAGCCAAGAAGAAGAGAAAAAAAAGGCGCGATATTTGCAACACTGATGATTGCCATTCCTATTACAACAGCAAATAATCCTGCTAAAATACCGGTTAATATCTCATAGGTACGATTTTTTTTCATTTATTGCTGTCCTGCTTTCTGCAGTTAGGGGCGTGTCAATACCCCAACTTTGACATGTAATAGCTTAACATAGGATGCAACAAGCTATTTTTTTAATCATATAAGAAAAGCAACTGGAGAAACTCTCCAGTTGCATAGCGTATTGAGCGTTTACTTTATAACGTACGGAAGTAAGCCTAAAAAGCGAGCACGTTTGATAGCATTAGCTAATTCACGCTGTTTTTTCTGACTAACAGCAGTAATCCGTGAAGGAACAATTTTCCCACGTTCGGAAATATAACGTTGTAACAACTTGATGTCTTTATAATCAATTTTGGGAGCATTGGTCCCTGAAAAAGGACATGTTTTACGACGACGATGAAAGGGGCGACGTGCAGAGTTTTGATTGGTATCAGTCATCATTCTACCCCTTCTATAGCATTTTCACGTTGACGACGTGGAAAACGAGGACGCTCTTCATCGTGTCCAATGTGACTATTGCGATCAAGGTGTGAGAGCATAGCAGATTTTTCTTTTTCGTGTTTTTCTACGCGAATGGTCATATAACGCAAAATATCCTCATTGATGCGCATCTGACGCTCCACTTCAGCAATTGCCGAAGCTGGTGCATCAATATTGACCAAGGTATAATAAGCCTTACGGTTTTTACGAATGCGGTAAGCAAGAGGACGAAGTCCCCAATTTTCTATACGCCCAACTTTCCCACCATGTGCTTCAATGACACCTTTGTAGAGACTCAAAAGTTCATCAACTTGCTGCGGTGTAATGTCTTGTCGGGCAAGGAACATATGTTCATAAAGAGCCATTGTTGTTTTGCCTTTCTTCAATTAAATCTTACCGGTTTTAGCGCAAAGCCTCTGCGACTTGTCTTTTTTGGAAATCCAAAGAAGAAAGGACGCGTTTACGATTCGAGACATCCGAGAGCGGAGACACGGGAGGCCGGAAACATTGTATTTCCTACTGATATTTTACAGCCCTCCGTTCAACCTCCAGCTAAAGTGCCGGCAACGAATATTTCATATCTACAGTTTATCTTTTAAAATAGCAAGTTTATGCACATAAAAAAATTGATTTGCTAAATCTTGATATATTTCCCTCTTCTACAAAAAGATAGTACTGTAACATAAAGGAGAGAAAAATGGACTTTTTAAACCAGATTGATGTTACACTCTTTGAAATGTTTGTCGGCAATCATCAAGCTTGGTCGATTGTAGTTTTGTTTAGTATTTTTTGTGCAAAGTTTTTAATTTATATTATTCCTCTCCATCTTTGTGCATTGTGGTTTTGTGGTGGGGAGAGGGAACGATGTGTCGTGCTAAGCATTTGCATGAGTATTTGTGCTGCTCTTTTCATAGGTTATCTCATTTCTCTTTTTTATTTTCATCCTCGCCCATTCGTGGTAGGGTTGACAACACCGCTTATTCAACATCGTGCAACAGCTTCTTTTCCTAGTAATCATGCCTTGACCATTGCATCTTATGCAGCTAACTTTTATTTTTACCGATACAAGGTTGCTTTTAAATTTGCCACGGTGTTTTTGTGCTTGATCTGTTGGGCGCGCATCTTTGTGGGTGTACATTATCCCTTTGATATTTTAGCAGGTGCAATTTTAGGAAGTCTCATAAGTTTGGGTGTTATTCAGTTTATAGCTCCCTACTTTCCTAAGTTTTTATATCAAATTCCGCCTTTAAAATATAATTTTAAGAGTGGTATTCGTTTTAAATAAAGGGCTTTATCTTGATTTGTGCGGATGAATAAGGTCAAAAGAGAATGATTTAATTGTACAATTTTAGGAGTTGATAAATGGGTGCAGCTTTTATTTTTCCAGGGCAGGGAAGTCAACTTGTTGGTATGGGGAAGGCGCTTACAGAGCAATTTATTGCCGCACGGATGGTTTTCGAGGAAGTTGATGATGCTTTGGGTGAGAAATTATCAAAGATCATTTTTGAAGGACCAGCAGATGTTTTAACGTTAACAGCAAATGCACAACCGGCATTAATGGCTGTATCCATGGCTGTCATTCGTGTGATGCAACAATTAGGGCTTTGTATAGAAGAAAAGGTAAAGTTTGTTGCTGGTCATTCTTTAGGCGAATATTCGGCCCTTTGTGCTGCTGGTACATTTACTCTCACAGATACGGCAAGACTTTTGCGTATTCGTGGCAATGCTATGCAGGCTGCTGTCGCGGTTGGTGAAGGTTCTATGGCAGCACTGATTGGTTTGGAAGAGCACACTGTGGAAGAAATTTGCAAAACTGTTTCTGGAGAAGGACTATGTCAGATTGCTAATGATAATGGTGGTGGGCAAATTGTTATTTCAGGTAAAGCAAAAGCAGTTGAGACAGCGGTAGAGATTGCATCAACAAAAGGTGCAAAACGTGCACTTCTTCTTCCAGTTTCTGCACCGTTTCATTCATCTTTAATGCAACCTGCTGCTGATGCCATGAAGAAAGCACTTTTGACTGTTAACAAAATGCCCCCTATTGTTCCTTTGATTGCTAATGTTTCTGTTGCACCTGAGAGCAATCCAGAGCGTATTACTACTCTTCTTGTTGAACAAGTGACTGGGAGAGTGCGATGGCGTGAAACAATAGAATGGATCGCTGCTAATGGGGTTGATACGCTTTTTGAAGTTGGTTCTGGAAAAGTATTAACAGGTTTAACGCGTCGTATTAACAAAGATATAAAGGGGGTAACAATTGGAACAGTTGATGAAATAGAATCAGCGCTAGGCATGCTTGGCGTTTAATCTATAAGGAGTTAAAAAAATGTTTAGATTAACAGGACGTAAAGCTCTTGTAACGGGGGCTTCGGGAGGAATTGGTGAGGCAATTGCACGCTGCTTTCATGCACAAGGAGCCATTGTTGGACTTCATGGAACACGTGAAGAAAAGCTTAGAGAAGTGGCGGCAGAATTAGGGCAGAATGTTTTTGTATTCCCCGCTAATCTTTCTGAACGCCAATCGATTAAACAATTGGCTGAAGTTGCAGAAAGAGAAATGGATGGCGTCGATATTTTGGTTAACAATGCGGGAATCACTAGGGATGGTCTTTTTGTGCGTATGCAAGATAAAGACTGGGATGATGTTTTAGAAGTTAACCTAACAGCAGCTTCTCTTTTGACGCGTGAATTAATACATTCTATGATGCGCCGCCGTTATGGAAGGATTATTAACATTACATCTGTTGTTGGTGTTGTGGGAAATCCTGGACAAACGAATTATTGTGCTGCAAAAGCAGGATTGATAGGTTTTTCTAAAGCATTGGCACAAGAAATTGCTTCGCGAAACATCACTATCAATTGTATTGCTCCAGGATTTATTAAATCTGCAATGACAAACAAGCTTAATGAAAAGCAAAAAGAAGCAATTATGGCTGCGATTCCAATGAAGCGTATGGGGAGTGGGCAAGAAATAGCTGCTGCTGCTGTTTATTTAGCAAGCGATGAAGCAGCCTATACGACAGGTCAAACACTCCATATCAATGGTGGAATGGCAATGATTTGAGTATTTATTTTATTCCACATTGATTTATGATTTGTATTATTTTAGATAGTAACGATTGAAATAGAAAGATGCATCTATTTCTTGAACATGGTCGTTGATCAATTGATGTCGGAATGTCAAATTAGTTCATTTTGTAGGGGATATCCACAGGATGTTTTAAATCATTGCTAAAATCTTTTAAAGTAATGCATCTATTGCTTGATTAGATGAGCCGATATAGTTAACCAAATTATAGGAAAATATAAATTCGAGGATTTCAACATGAGTGATACAGTAGAGCGCGTTAAGAAAATTATTGTGGAACATCTTGGGGTTAATGCTGATAAAGTTGTAGAAAATGCAAGCTTTATCGATGATCTAGGGGCTGATAGCCTTGATACGGTTGAACTCGTTATGGCTTTTGAAGAAGAGTTTGGGGTAGAAATTCCAGATGAAGCTGCTGAAACGATTTTTACAGTTGGTGATGCAGTCAAGTTCATTGATAAAGCTTCTGCATGATTACTAAAGGGCAAAGGCATAAATTGCTTTTGCCTATATTCTTCGGAGCTCTTTTGAAAAGAGAGCTTTGAGATGTGAAGTTTAGTTCAAGGTTAGAAGTTATGAGACGTGTTGTTGTTACTGGTTTAGGATTGGTATCTCCATTAGCTGGTAATATTGAATATAGTTGGAAACGACTTCTTGAAGGAAGAAGTGGTGTCCGACGTATCACTGAGTTTGATGTGTCAGATTTGCCATGCCAGATTGCTGGGCGTATCCCCTTAGGGGATGGAACAGAGGGAACCTATAATGCTGATTTGTATATGGAACCTAAAGAGCAACGTAAAGTTGATGCATTTATTGTTTATGCAATGGCTGCTGCTAACCAAGCGCTTGCAGATGCCGAATGGTTTCCTAAGAGTGATGAAGATCAGATTTGTACAGGTGTGTTAATTGGTTCGGGAATTGGGGGAGTTGAGGGCATTGTTGAAGCTGGTTATACGCTTCGTGATAAGGGACCTCGTCGTGTTTCTCCTTTTTTTATTCCAGGTCGTTTGATTAATCTTGCTTCTGGTTATGTATCTATTCAATATGGTTTACGGGGGCCTAATCATTCTGTTGTAACAGCTTGTTCGACAGGGGCGCATGCGATTGGTGATGCGGCACGTTTGATTATGTTTGGTGATGCAGATGTCATGGTGGCAGGGGGGACCGAGTCTCCGATAAATCGGATATCTCTTGCAGGTTTTGCAGCTTGTAGAGCTCTTTCTACTTGTCGCAATGATGATCCTGAACGGGCGTCACGTCCTTATGATGCTGATCGTGATGGTTTTGTGATGGGGGAAGGAGCAGCAGTTGTTGTTTTAGAAGAGCTGGAACACGCCAAAAAACGAGGAGCGCGTATTTATGCTGAGGTTATTGGCTATGGTTTATCTGGTGACGCTTACCACATTACAGCGCCTTCAGAAAGCGGTGAAGGAGCTCAGCGTAGTATGATGGCTGCTCTTAAGCGTGCACAAGTGAATGTGAGTGAACTTGATTATATTAATGCTCATGGTACATCAACGATGGCTGATTCCATAGAGCTAGCAGCTGTTGAGCGTGTTTTAGGGAATTATGCACCACAAGTATCCATGTCATCAACGAAATCATCTATCGGGCATTTACTTGGTGCCGCCGGTGCCGCTGAGGCTATTTTTTCTGTTCTAGCTATACGGGATAATATAGCCCCAGCGACACTTAATCTTGACAATCCATCGATTGAAACGAAAATCGATCTTGTACCACACAAACCGCGTGAACGAAAGATTGATACGATTCTTTCTAATTCTTTTGGATTTGGTGGGACAAATGCATCGTTGGTGATGCGACGTTTTAGGGGATAATAAGTATTTTTATTTAATTTCTGCTTTTGAGTTTTCTACTTTGTTATAAGGTGAATGAGAAATTATAATATTGTCCTTAATCGCTATTGAGGGGTTATGTCCGATGTGAAAAATGGAAAATCATTAAAGGACGTAAGTGATTCCTCTTCGAATCATTTAGCAGATAGTTATGACATGTTAGTACATAAAAAACGAAAGAAATCATCTATCGTCCGTAATCCGTTGGTTATTCTCGGTCATTTTTTTCTTATGCTGATTGTGGTTATTCTTTTCGCCATAAGTATTCCTCTTTATATTGGAAAAAGTATTTTTGAAGAAAAGGGAAAAATTGAGGAAGAACAAATTGTTCTTATCCATCCTGGCACAGGAATTCGTGAAATTGCTTCATTGCTAGAAAAACGTGGTTTCATTCGATCATCAGATATTTTTGTTTATGGGGTTGGTTATCACCAAAAAACAACGCATCTGAAGGCTGGTGAATATTTAATTCCGGCACATTCTTCGATGCAGGATATTATGGATATTCTTGTGAAAGGAAAATCTATTGAATATACATTTACAGTACCTGAAGGTTTAACGGTTCAGCAAGTTTTCGATCGATTAGCTGCGAATGAAATTTTGATTGGAGATCTTCCAAAAATTTTGCCTCCAGAGGGCTGTTTAATGACGGATACTGTTCGTTTTATTCGGGGGACAACGCGTAAAGAGATTGTAAACAGATTGCGTGAAGGGCAGACAAAATTAATTCATGCTATATGGGCTACGCGTTCACCTGATTTACCCATTAAATCAATTGATGAATTTGTTATATTAGCCTCAATTGTTGAGAAAGAAACGGGAATTGCAGCAGAAAGACCAATGGTTGCCGCGGTATTTTATAACCGCCTTACAAAGCATATGCGTCTTCAATCGGATCCAACAGTTATTTATGGTCTCTTTGGAGGAAAAGGAAAACCATCAGGTCGTGCAATTTATCGTTCAGATCTTGAGAAGCAAACACCATATAATACTTATAAAATTAATGGTTTGCCTCCAACAGCTATTGCAAATCCAGGTCGAGATTCTTTGAAAGCGGTGGCACATCCACCAAGCAGTGATGCACTTTATTTTGTTGCTGATGGTTCAGGAGGGCATGTTTTTTCTCGAACTTTAGAGGAACATAATGTGAATGTTCGCAAGTGGCGAGAATTAAAGGCAAGACATTGAATTTATAATGATAATACATCTTTTTGCATCGTAAATGAGAATGCAAAATATAGTAAAATTTTTCTCTTTAAACTTTTTATGAGAATGATAAAAAATCATTTTCTTGTCTGTCACAAGTGGGATTAGCGTATGGATAAAAATATTTAAGAAAGCAGTGAATACACTGCTAATAACTTATCTCAAAAAAGAGCAGAATAACATTGATAACTGCTAAGAAAACACATTGATTAGGGGAAAGGTTGAGATAATGTATAATTCAAATTTTGGAGAAACATTTATGAACAAAGTAGAGTGATGTAATGACAGTCTTCGAAAGTAAATTGAGTGCTATAAAAATAAATCAACGCCGCGGTTTTTTATTTATTCTCTCTTCTCCTTCAGGTGCTGGTAAATCAACAATTTCTCGATTACTTCTAAAAGATGGAAAATTAGAGCTTTCCGTAAGTATGACCACAAGGAAAAGGCGTCCTAGTGAAGTAGATGGACTGCATTATCACTTTATTTCAAAGGAAGAGTTTGAATATAAGCGTGATAGAGATGAATTTATTGAATGGGCAGAAGTTCACGGGAATTATTATGGCACTTTACGTGAAACTGTTGAGAACGCATTGAGTACTGGCCGTGATATGTTATTTGATATTGATTATCAAGGTACCGAGCAGCTGCAAAAAAAGATGCTAGGAGACACTGTATCTGTTTTTATCCTTCCACCATCAATGAAAGAGCTTGTTTCGCGTTTACATCGTCGAGCAGAAGATAGTCAAGATATCATCAATTTACGATTGGAAAATGCACGAACGGAGTTAAAGCATTGGCGTTCTTATGATTATGTTGTGATTAACGAAGATTTAGATCAGTCTTTATCTTTTATTAAATCAATTTATTTAGCTGAAACCGTAAAACGCGAGCGCTGTTCTTATCTTGACTCTTTTGTTGATGGGCTTATTGCTGAAAAGATCGATAAATGTCTTGATTAAAAAAGGTTGCATAACAAAAAGTGCAATTTTTTAGAGCACTAGATGCGCTAAAGTTACAAATTCTGAAACCGAGAGCGTTTCAGCACGGCGTGTTCCATCAATTCCAGCTTTTTCTAATAGCACTTCACCTCCAAGTGTTTTGAGATTTTGACGAAGCATTTTTCGTCTTTGTCCAAAGGCGGTTTTTGTGACGAGGCTTAGTTTTTGTGCAGAGCAGGCAAGAGGTTGTATTCGCGGAATAATATGAACAACGGAAGAAGTTACTTTAGGTATTGGTATGAAGGCTTGAGGGGGCACATCAAAAGCAATTTTAGCAGTGGTACGCCAGCCAGTTAAGACACTAAGACGTCCATAATGAGTAGATTGGGGTTTAGCTGTAATCCGTTTGGCAACTTCACGTTGAAACATCAATGTCATTGATTCATAAAAAGGAGGCCATGGTTCAGTCAAAAGCCAATTTAATAAGAGTTGTGTCCCAATATTATAGGGAAGATTTGCAATAATGCGAGGTTTTTCGGGGCTTGTTTCAAAGAGTTTTGAGAAGTCTTGCTTCAGTGCATCATTACAAATAATTTTTAATTTTTTAGGATAGTGTTTTTCTATTTCTAAGAGAGCTGGTATGCAGCGTTCATCGCGTTCTATTGCTGTTACAATGGCACCCTTTGCTAGCAAGGCACGTGTGAGACCTCCAGGACCAGGACCAATTTCAAGAACAGGTTTTCCTTCTATATTACCTGCGTGATGAGCAATTTTAGATGTTAAATTAAGATCAAAAAGAAAATTTTGCCCCAAAGATTTATGCGCTTGTAATCCATATATATCAATGACCTCACGTAGAGGAGGGAGATTATCTATTGGCATGGTATTAAACTATTTTCGGCAAGTTGATTTGCAAGTTTAAGAGCAGCAATAAAGCTTTCGGGAGAGGCTATCCCTTTATCAGCAATGTCAAAAGCAGTTCCGTGATCTGGAGACGTGCGAATAAAAGGGAGACCTAACGTGACATTAACAGTGCTATCAAAGTCTAATGTTTTAACAGGGATAAGGGCTTGATCATGATACATACAAATGGCAACGTCATATGCCTTTCTTGCGCATTCATGGAACATTGTGTCGGCAGGCAGCGGTCCTGCAATATTGAGTCCTTTCTTTTTAAGATATTCAATAGCAGGAGTGATAACTTCAATATCTTCTTTTCCCATTGCACCTCCTTCTCCAGCATGAGGATTAAGACCAGCAACAGCTAGTCGGGGTGACGTTATTTTAAACCGTGTTTTTAAGTCACATTCAGTAATAAGTACCGTTTGAACAATTAAATCACGGGTAAGCTGTGAAGGAACATTTTTAAATGGAATATGAACAGTTATTGGTACTGTTTTTAATCGAGGTCCTGCTAACATCATAACTGGATGATAACATTTATGAAAAGCTTTATGGGCTAAATCGGCTAAAAATTCTGTATGACCTGGAAATTGAAAACCGGCATCATAAAGATTCTTTTTTGCAATAGGACAAGTGATAAGTGCACATGCATGGCCATTTTGAATCAATTGAACACAGCGTTGAATTGCTTCAATGATTCCAGCGGCATTATTCGATGAAGGTATACCTAATTGATCACTTTGTTTGTTTTTTAACGGTATGATAGGAAGAGCGTTTTGAAAATTTTTTGCGGAATTATTGATTAAAACAGATTGCACCTCAACATCAATCTGTAAAAAACGAGCGCGCGAACGAATAACATCTGGATCAGCAAGAAGCACAAAAGGTGGAATTTGGCGCGTAACACGCAAACTCCACGCTTTTAGTACTATTTCAGGACCAATTCCGGCAGGATCACCACCGCTAACAATAAGAGCAGCCATTATGAATTTTTAATGCGCGCCACTCGCCGCAGTTCTCCTAAATATTTGTCGCTTAATTCTTCAAGTTTTTGCGGGCTTCTTTTTTTACTATCTTGAAGAGAAAATATTAGTCGAGCGACATAATCATCAGAAACTCTTTTTATTTTGCAGACAGCAATTGCTTCGATTCCATCAGATGTTTCTTGTAATTTTGTCATTTTTCCAGCAGGCGTTGCAAGAATAGCTTGTTCCCATGCATTGGGAAGTTGGGGCTCCAGAAACTTTCCTAAGTGGCGGATAGTAACGTCTAAAATACCTCTTGCTTGATTGTGAGCATTGGCACATCCACGGAAATGTGCACGAAAATTGCTTGCTTCTCTTTGACGTCTTTCAAAAATTTCTGAACGACGATGTGCAGGAATGACAAAAACAATTCGCTGTAATGTATATTCATTGGTTGAAGGTTTTACACCACCATTTTTTAATATCCTGCGTACAGCTTCTTGTTCGCTAATCATACCTGTTTCAGCTTGATAGCGTGCGCTAACAAGACGCCCCCATCCTATTTGTCCACGGATGTAATCTTTAAAGTGTTGCACAGTGATCTCAGTTTGGATCAGAATCTGGTTGAGCTGATCAATCGTCATATTATTTTGTGTCGCAAAATTCTCAAAAGCTCTATCAACTTCATCATTGCTTACTTCAATATTACGACGTTTTATTTCAATATTTTTTAGCTTTTCATCGATAAGCTCTTTTTTAGCCTGTGCCACCAAATTGCCTTGCTTTTGTTGTAATCTGAGAAAAGCAAGGCGCCTTTGTATATCATAATTTGTGATGGGGTTGCCATTAACTGTAACAACAATAGAAGTCTGCGCAAAGACTGTCGGAATCAAAAATCCATTTATTAGCAGGCTGCTTACGCTCAAAGACGTAATATAAAATAAAGCAAGAACACGCTTTTTCAATTTATTCATGTGAATAGGCTTTCGCATTGTTTATTAATTCTCATCAACAACTTAAAATATACTCTTTCTTTCATAAAAACAATGATAAGTTAAATGACTGATACATTCTCTTTATAAATTAATCTATCTTTTTTCCGATATCTGCAATCGTACGCAATGAAAGAGAGAAATTAAAGTTTTGCAAGGGTGTTTTCCTGCCTGGATTCGTTACCTGTTGATAACCGAATGTTAACCCGAAACATTCATCTGTATAATTCAAGCTAATTCCTCGCTTTACAAATGTACCAGATACTAAATCATAACCGGCGTTGCTATTAATAGACCAATAATCTACTAGTTTAAGTCCTGTTTGAAAAGAAATTTCTTGGCGCTCTTGAGGATATTCATAATCTGGTTGCTTTGCGATATAGGCATATTGTAGAGCCGCCCAAAAATTTTGCCATTTTTGTGATGCTTCGATTTCACTACGGCGGATTTTTCCTGTCTTTTTGTCAAAGCGTCCACGCGTTTCTAAGGAAAAACCACTTTTATGGGTTGCACCAAACATTGCAACATAGTCTGAACGTTTTGCCTCTAAGCTAGAATGAATACCGACATTGACAAAGTCCTTTTCTGCAAAAGAATTCTTTCCTGCTAGATGAAAGGATTGTCCAACAAGACTATAAAGAGACCAATTGTCATTAAAGCTTCCAGAATATCTTAGACCTATATTGGCTCTTGTGCCACCTTCTACACGATCATAACCAGAAAATTTGTCTCGTTGAAAGAGAGTGGTTGCATCAAAGACAAAGCTTTGAGCATCTTCATTAGGAATTTGTCCAATATATTGTTCATTATTGCGTATAAAAATTTGTGCGGTTGGTTCTATAATATGTGTAGAATGATCCGCTGTAATAAGGAAGGGATAGCGTAGTTCCAACCCTGCTGTTGCCATGCCACGAATTGTTGAACCATGAATTGCGGATGAGGAATTTTTTTCTGTAGAAGCTGTATAATTTTCGCTTGCATTGGTTGTAATGATATCAGCTCGTAGAGAGAGAAGGGGGGTTAAGATGAGTCCGTTGTGCGTGTTGAAGCGCTTTTTCCACTGAAGCTCGTTTGTTAAACGCAAACTATTTCCAGCCATACCAGAAAGTCTTACTATGTTGAGAGGGGTTCCGTTCTGGTCGGTAGAACTGAAGTCAGTATGACGACGATAAATTGATTGCATATTACTATGGAAGGTAAGCTCTCCATTATAAATGGGTTCATCTGGTGTGAAAAAATAATCGATGCGCGGTAGGACCCAAGCTTGCCGAGAGTGACGTTCATAATGAGGATCATTCAATATTGAATCTTGAACTTTAAAATGATAAAAACGCATATCAAAATAATTTTTTCCTGCAAGACCATTCAGATAGATCTGAGAAAGTTGTGTAGGATTGCTATAGTTTTCAAGTTTATAGGCACGACTAAAATGCCGATCTGATTGTGCAAGGATATCCCATCCATAAGTCCAGTGTGAATTAATACGAAAGTCCCCTTTTGTTGACAGCATATAACGGTTTTTATGCTGTGCATCAATCGTATCATTATCAAATCTATGCCGTTTCATTTGGTATATATGAGCAAAGCGAATATTATAACTGCCCATTTTAAAACGTTGACGCCATTCCCCTTCGGTTAAAAGCCCTTGTTGGGTATAAACAGTAGAAGAAAGGGTAAAATCATAGTGAGGGGCGAGATTCCAAAAATAAGAATTCTTTATCCCCATACCGAGATAATCAGTATAAAAAAAATGAGGAGTAAGCAGACCGCTAGCACGCCTGACAGTTGGATCATAGATCTCAAAATTTGGAAATTTTATAATCGGTACACCAAAAACTTCAAAACTGCTATTTTCAAACCGAATTTTTTTGATGCTATTATTCCATATGATCTTTCTTGCTTTAATTTTCCATAGGACGTCTCTATCTGGTTTATAAGAGCAAGGTTCACAGGCTGTATAGGTTGCATTTTCAAAGACTGTTATGTGATTGTTTTTGCGTGTAGCATTTTGGGCTGAAAAGTGAACATTGTTGGCTGTATCAATACGTAAGGCGTTTACAAAACCCTCGCCAAGATCTTTGGTCATATCAATTTGGTTGGAATAGATTTTATTACCATCCTTTTCAGTAATTTCAACGTTCCCTTGTGCTATAAGCCGTCCTGTTTTTTGATTGTAAATAATTTTTTGAGCGACAACTTTATTGCCATCATATTCGATTTGGACATTACCTTGTGCAGAAACAGTGTTTTCATCACGATTGTAGATGAGTTCATCCGCAGAGAGCAAAAGAGGACGTTCCGGATTTCGAATGCGACTTTGGGAAGGAGACATAAGGCTTTGAGCGTGCGCACAATAAGACAAAGCGCCTCCTAAAATAACCCCCATAACACTTGTAAAAGCGAGAGCACTTAATTTTGTTAAAATAATTTTTTTAAGTGTTAATGCTTTCACTTAGCCATCCTCTTTATGAAGTAAAAAAGAGATTCCTAAGAATAACGCAATAACAACGGGTGTCCAAGCTGCAATAATTGGTGGAATATATCCAGCATTACCAAAAGCTTGAACGAGTACGGAAATAACATAAAGCGTAAACCCAGCTATTACTCCACCAAGAATCAACGTTCTAGATTGCCCAAAACGCGTAAAATTTAAAGATACAGTTGCTGCAATGAGGGTCATTGCCACAAGTAATGCCGGTAATGCAATTAAAGATTGGAAATACATATCAAAATTATTAGCAGAATAGCCAAATGAACGTGCAATCATAATTTTTTTTGGCAATTGGTAAAATGGAATAGTCGCGGGATTCGCTAAACGTTCCGTTAAAAATTCAGGTTTTAGATTGGTTTTTATTTGCAACACGGTAATTTTTTCAGGAGGATGCCCTATTTTATAGATTGTTCCATTTGTTAATAGCCAAGATCCATTACTCAAGGTTGCTTTTGGGGTGTTAATCCAATTTTTGACGGTTGCGTTGTCATTGTATTGTACAAAGGTTGCATCGATAAGAGAAAGTCCTTGGTCGGTGATAAATTTAGCACCAATGGTTGTTCTGCCTAAATTTGTACGTTGTGTTAACCAGTGGATACCTGTATTATGAAGAGGTGTTAGTATATTGTTATTGCGCCATTCAGTCATCTTTTTTTCTGCTTGAGAAAATCCCCATGCAGCAAGTGGATTAATGAGAAGAACTGAAAATAATCCCAAAAGAAAAGCTCCCAAACAAGCTGGCATAAGAAATTGCCATGCAGAAACACCGATTGAACGAGTCACCACAAGTTCAAGTTTTTTGTTGAGCGAGATAAGCGTTGCCATTGCAGAAAAGAGTGCAATGAAAGGGATAAGTTGTTGCATGATAAAAGGGATGCGTAAAACAGAGAGGAAAAATGCATCTTTTGCTGTATGATGCGGAATGGAGGACAGCCTACCGGAGTTCTCTGTGAAATCGATTAAAAGAGCAAGGACAAAAATGCTTCCCCAGAAATAACAAGTTATTTTAAGATAACGTATAAAAAAGTATCGTCCAAGTGTCCACCCAATCATGATATTTCATCCGAGGAATCTTGAGATTTTCGATGTTCAAATTTGTTCATTACTTTTTGAAAAGCGATTTGAATAATCTCATTAACTTTTGTGGGGAGCCCAATTTTATGATTCGTTAAAAGCATAAAAAAAACAAATGCACTTGTCCCTATGGGCATAATATAAAGGAGAGGAACGTATGCAAGATCGTTCTTTGCTTTTTCTGCAAAAAAATATCCTATCCAATACACCAGAAAAGAAAGGGTAATTGCCGAGAAATTTGCGGAATGACGAGCTTGTCGATGGGAGCATACATCCCCTGCCGCTGCTAATGCAATAAGTGAAAAAACAATAGGGTAGAGCCATTGGGTTAATCTGCGGTGAAACTCAGCTTTATATTGGAGTGGTTTTCGTTGATAGTAGGGATCTTTTGGATCAGGATTTTGTAAATAAGAAAGAGACCGATCTTTTGGATAAAGAGTAGGTGCTTTATCACTGGGGATAAACTCCCCTAGGCTAAAAGTATATGAGCTAAATTGAACGATTGAAACACTGTTATTTTGATGGTTAACTCTTTCTATTTCACCGTTATTGAGAACCAGAAAACTGCCGTTTTTATTGCTCACAATGGATGCGTCTGTTGCATAATAAAAAAGATCAGTCTTAGGATCACGCTGGTCGGCAATGAAAAGGCGTTTAAGTGCTCCATTTGGATTTCGTTCGCCAATTTCTATGTAAAGGTTATTAGCGAGTTTTTGGAAGCTTCCTTCACTAATGAATAGATTAATAAGATCAAAATGAGCGCTTGCTAGCATTTGTCGCATATGAAGACGCGCTTGAGGAACAACAAAATTAGCTATAGAAAAGGAGATACAGGATGCAACAATAGCAAGAAGAAGAATAGGTTTCCAAACAGTACTTTTAGCAAAACCAGAGGCATTGATGACAGCAAGTTCTGAGTCTTGATGCATTGCTGAAAGGATGGTTGTAATTGCGATTACTAATGCAAATGGAATGACAAGAAAAACAACAGAAGGAACCAATGAGAGTGAAAATTGTAAGACTGTGAGGAGTGTTTGTTTACTTGTTGTGAGAAAGTTTATCCGTGCGAGAATTTGTACTGTCCAACTAACGCCCACTGCTGCAATCATAACAGAACTAAACAAAACAAGGACACGTTTCAGGATGTAGAACTCAATAATACGCATAAATTGGGGAAAATCCTCAGTCTTTAATTCGATAGCAAATATTTTACTGCTTTCGGTTAAAATGTAATAAAGTTCGAAAAAATATCCTTCTATGAATTGGATATTTTAACCAAATAAATAATATAAAATTGCCTATGAGGTCCTCTTTAAATTTTCCGTACATTATATTTTATTTTCAACTATAGTCTACAAAGAATCTAGAAAATAACTTAAAAAAATTTTTTATTAACGTTGAAATTAAAATTTTTTGTCTTTTAAAGACACGTGCAAAAAGATAATGCATCTCAATCAAAAAAGAGGGGTTATATCTTGAACCGTTTCCTTTTATACTGTGGGTATGGAAGTTTCTCTAAAAAAGATGTTAGCTTTTTATAAAAGGGTGATAAGGGCTTAAGAGGTTGGATATTCTATTCTATCATTTGACGCAGTCAACGCTGAAAGATATTTTGCCAACGCTTGTAGAGCGTGCATTGGCTCGTTTTGGGAAGGTAACAATACAATGTGTAAGTGAAGAACAACGCGATTCTATAGATATGCATTTATGGGTTTATGCGGATGAATCATTTATTGGACATGGAACTGAGTGTGATCAATATTCAAACTTTCAGCCTGTATTTTTGACGACAGGACAAGAAAATCCGAATGATTCAAAGATTCGTTTTCTCATAGAGGGAGCCGTATGTTCGAATATTGATACTTATCAACGGCTTGTTGTGATATTTGATGGTAGAGATGATGAGCAGTTGAGTCTTGTTCGTGCACAGTGGAAAAAATATAAAATGGAAAATCATAATTTAACGTATTGGCAACAGACTGAAGATCGTTGTTGGGAAAAACAGGTTTAATGCGTCTCATCTCTGTTGTTCTGATTTTTATAGGATTGATAGGAATAGTAAATCCAGCGCTTTT
Organism: Bartonella sp. MR63HLJHH; assembly: GCF_042194155.1. NCBI lineage: Bacteria > Pseudomonadati > Pseudomonadota > Alphaproteobacteria > Hyphomicrobiales > Bartonellaceae > Bartonella > Bartonella sp. MR63HLJHH. The sequence continues at coordinate 70,026 of NZ_JBHIMN010000003.1, read as the reverse complement.
TATTGCGAAAGGATCAGGGGGAGGGCGTTGGGTTTTTATTGTGATTTTTCTTTTAGGCATATTAAAGATATGGCCTACAATTAAAAAAATGAAACGGCATCATGATAATTGATCGAATTTTGCTTGTTTTATGGGCTGTGATATTGGCTTTTTTTTGCGTTTCGTGGTTGGGAACAACACATATCCTATCAGGAATGTTTACTGTTGCTTATATAAGCAATATTGCAGATTTTTTATTTTTCTTTTTGAGTGCCTTGTTCGCAGGAATATTGTGGTGGAAAATACCGCAACCCATGTCTTTAAAAACGAAACTGGCAGCATTTTTGCTGCCAGTACTTATTTTATTCTTCTTTATTATATTTTAGTTGGATATTTCATCATCTGTAAATCCGACGAAGCAAATCAGTGAAATAAAAGAAGCAAGAAGCAAATAATAGCCGATATAAGATGTATCAAAATGTTGTACCAGATATTCTGCAATATAAGGCGCAAGAGAGGCTCCTACGATACCCGATAAGTTGAAAGTAATAGAAGAACCAGTATATCGAATTGCTGTTGGGTATGGTGAAGCCAAAACAGCACCAAGAGGACTGTATATCATCCCCATGATAGACAAACCGATAACAGACATTGCAAGGACTCCTATAACTCCAGAATTTAAGAAATAAGGAATTGCAAAAGAATAGATACCGGTGATGATTGTAACCCAAATCATCAAAGTTCTACGTCTAATACGATCAGCGAGTTTTCCAGTGATGACAGTAAAAATTCCACAGAAAATAGCACCAACAATTTCGACTTGAAGAGCTTGATAAAATGGCAATTGCAGATGGTTTGTTGAGTAGCTTAACAAATATGCAGTGACCAAGTAAAACAAAACAAATGTTGCCATACCAGAAAATATTCCAAGAAATAGGATTCGTGGACATTTTAAAAAGACATCGATGATAGGAACTTTGACACGTTCTTTACTTTCAAGAGTTTTTTTGAATTGAACAGTTTCATTGATTGAAAGACGGACCCATAATCCTATAATCATAAAAACAACTGAAGCAATAAAAGGAATGCGCCATCCCCAAGCTAAAAGTTCCTCATGATCAAGGAAATGCAACAGACCTAAATAAACAGCAATAGATAAAAATAAACCGATTGGAACGCCCAATTGGGGGAACATCGCATACCAGCCGCGCTTTTCTGGAGGGGCATTTTCTGTTGCGAGCAAAACAGCACCTCCCCATTCTCCTCCTAATCCCATTCCCTGTCCAATACGGCACAAGGTTAAGAGGAAAGGGGCAAACCACCCAGCGGTTTCATAAGTAGGAAGAAAACCAATAATGACTGTTGAAAGACCCATTGTGAGAAGAGAAGCGATAAGTGTTGCTTTCCTTCCAATTTTATCTCCAAAATGTCCAAAAACAATTGATCCAAAGGGGCGGGCAAAAAAGGCTGCTCCAAAGATCAGGAAAGATTGTAAAATGGCAATCTGATCATTTTGTGTTGGAAAAAACACATGAGGAAATATGAGAGCTGCGGCAGTGGCAAAGACATAGAAATCAAAGAATTCAATTGTTGGGCCAATAAGGCTTGCAAACAAAATGCGACGAGGGGAATTTCTGTTTCTTGTACCTTGCATTTCTAAGTTTATAGACATGAATAGAATGTCCCTTTCAGTATATGACAAATCAAATGATGAGTTAACTGACTATAATTATAAAAATTTCAAATCACTGTCGAGTCGATATTATGACGTTTCTTATATATTAGAACAATGATTATGGCTTGATGAGCATGAATAAGTGTTCTTTAGATTACCCAAGTTAAGTAGAATAAAGACACTGTTTTAAATGCTGTAGAGGAAGAAATATGTGGATATAAAGGCCGCTCTCATTAACATTACTGTTTCCTTTAATGTTTAATGCCATTTTTATCTATTGAGGGATCAATCTTATTTATAGACCAGCCTTTGGTATCTCAAAAATATTTTTCCATAGATGTAATTATAACACTTTTTAAGCGTATCAAAAAGAAATTAAACCTTTTGGTTGTGCATGCATTTTAAAACACAGGGTGTATATTTGATCTGTCAGAGTGTAGTCCATCGAATGCTTTATTATCTTAAAAAACATGAGGTTGAGCAATTGCATTGAGTTGTTTTGGTCTATGCACTTTTTTCTAAATGGGGGAATTTAAATTTGAAATTATGGAGTGTGAATAATGCAACGCAAATTGAAATTAAGTTTTTGTGCATTAATGACCAGTGGTTTTTTTGTCAAGATTGCGAGTGCAGATGGAGTAGCGACACCAAAAGAAAAGTTATTAACACCAGTAAGTATCAGTGAACATCTAGAAGAGACAAAAAAATTGTTATTGGAAGTGAGGGGATTAAAAGAAAAAAAAGGGGGATCAAAAAGGATAGAGAATAAACAGATAGTAGAAGGAAGCAAGTCTTCAGAAGAGGAAAGGGAGAGATTAGAAAACCTATTCTTTGAAGTACTCACAAATTCAATAATAAGTGATGGTGCTACTATCTATATTACTAATCAAGATTCTGAAGATTCTGAAATAAATAGCTTTAAATATGAAGATGCAGGCTATTCCATCAATAATACGGTTCAAGAAGGTGGAAAACTCTACATTGATGCAGCAAGTGTTAGCAGGGATACGACAATTGAGAGTGGTGGTATTGAATTCGTCCAAAATCTGAGCAGTTCAGAATATGCCACTGTTAAAAAAGGTGGTAAACAAATTGTTGAGAGTGGTGCAAATGCTGAGGGGGCTAAAATCTATGGTGGTGAGCAGATTATTTTTGGTAAGGGGGTTCTTGGAACTGGTTTGTTGCGTAAAGATAAGGAAAGTAGTGCTTATAACACCGAAATTTATGCTGAAGATGGAATCCTAGGACTACAAAGTGTCTATAGTGGGGGGATGGTTGTTGACACAAAGGTTATGAAAGGAGGTGTCCAGAATCTTGATGGTAAAGAGAATTTTAATAATGGATTCTCAGAAGATACTGATACAGCTGATACAGAAAATGAGGATTTTACAATCAATGAGGGGGCTTTTGCACTTAGTACCGAACTTTTTAAAAATGGTGCGCAGAATATCTTAGCAGGAGGGAATGCGAGCGAAGTTACTTTATATGATAGAGCTACTCAGAAGATATATGATTCTGGATACGCGGATAATCTAACAATTAATCACCAAGCACAATCATGGGTTTTTGCTGGTGCAATATTAGATAAGGATACAAATGTTAATGATTTTGGCAACCTCTATCTTTATGCTGGGAATGGTGAAGCTGTTACGGAAGTAGAAAATCTTATTTTAAATGGAGAAGATGCCAAGTTATACTCTATTGCAACTAAAAATAACGCTACTCTCTCTCAGGTTAATATCCAGAATTTAACTGGAAGTGGCAGAGTTATTTTTACATCTTTGGGGGCTGATAAGCATTACTCTAAGCTTAATATTGATGATCTATCAGGTTCTTTACATTTTGAGTTTAATGTCAACTTTGCCAAGCATCTTAGTGATTATCTTGTTATTAAAAAAAGTGGTTCAGGTTATCATACAATAAGTGTTACTGATTCTGGAGGTGAGGTTACAACCCCTTCCCACAAAAAGCTTAAATTAATTTCTGATCATAGTGGAAACGCTCATTTTACTCTGACAAATACTTTTGGTGAAAAAATCAGAGCTATTGATGCCGGAACCTACATGCACAGTTTGAAACATAGAAAAAATAAGAGCAATGGTAAAATTTGGTATTTAGATGCGAATTATGCTCTTGATGAGGAAAATACCTCTTTATTTTCTGATTTTAACTTGCAACCATCTGCGATGGCTTCATTATCGAATGATCTCACAGAACGCACAATTGAAAAGGGAATGATTGTTACGATTGCTGATCCTAGCTTTGATAGTAACAGTGAGAAAGTTGATAGCAATGGAGAGACTTCAATTAGTAATATAGTTAAAGATGCTGGAAAGCTTTCGGTTTATAACGGTGGTTTTAGCCTGTATACGACAATTCAAAGAGGCGGTACTGAACTTATTAGAACACAGGGTCTTTCACAGGATAGTACAGTTAAGAGAGGGGGAAAACAAAAGGTTGAAGATGGGGGGAAAGCTGAAGGGGCTCAAATTTACGGTGGTGAGCAGTTTGTTTCAGGAAAGTTTGATATCAAAGGTGAGATGGTAAGGAGTAGCGCCTATAACACTGTCGTTTCTGGTAAAAATGGAGTGCTAGGATACCAGAATGTGTATGATGATGGAGAGGTTTTTAGCACAAAGATCATGGAAGGAGGGGTACAAAATCTTTTTGTGGAAAAAGATCTAGACCATTATAGCAGTTTTGCATTTGATACGAAGATCTTTTCTGGTGGAGAACAACACGTTTTAGCAGGAGGAATCGCGATTGGTGTTCTCTTACAAGGGAATGCTTTTCAAGCAATAGATTTAGGAGGCTATGTAAAAGATTTAACGATTAAGGATCAAGCACAATCGTGGTTGCATTCTGGTGCAACATTAGAAGGAAACACCATGATTCATGATTCTGGACGGATTTATCTTTATGCTGGTGCTGAGCAATCTCATACTGAAGTAGAAAAAATTGTTTTAAATGGTAAAGATACCACATTATACTCTATTGCTTCCAAGATGGATGGTGAAAGCTCTCTGATTGAGGATCTAAGCGGGGATGGACGCGTTGTTTTTACTTCTACCGTGTTTAATCCACATTACTCTAAACTTGAGGTCGGTAATCTTTCAGGTAATTTACATTTTAGGTTTAATACTAATTTTGCAGAACAGCGCGGTGATTATCTTCTTATAAAAAAAGGAGCAGGTCATCACACCATCAGCGTTATCGATTCTGGTGCTGAAATGACCAATTCTCTTCTACAAAATCAGAACTTAGTTTTGGAGCTTGATTTAATTCATGATCAAAGTGGAAATGCGCATTTTACTCTGATAGATTTTGGGGGTGAAGAGATAGCTACTGTTGATAATGGAGTCTACATGTACGCTCTAAAGAAAAAAGATCATAACGGTGGAAAGATTTGGTCTTTATCGACATCATCTACATCGGAAAAAATTTCTACTCCTATCTTTTCTCCATCTCATACGGAGTTGCCTATAGATAACTCTTTTGAGCAAGAAAATACTGTTTCTCCTTCGGAAGATTCTATAGCCGATTCTTATACAGGTGATTTCAATTTTTATGCAGAGGATTTCATTACTGGTCTAGGTGAAAAAATTTTACAAAACTCCATACTTGGTGACAATAGCATAGTTTATATTGCTGGTGATGGAGAAACGGATGATTTTAAATTATCCATTAATAATACAGTTCCAGAAACTGCAACACTCTATGTTGAGACTGGTGGTTTTAGTAAGAATACAACAATTGAAAATGGTGGTTCAGAGATTGTAGGGGAACAGGGGATCTCAGAATTTACGATTATTTACGAGGGTGGAAAACAAAGAGTGGAGGGAGGAGGATCCGCATTGAGAGCTGAAATTTATGGTGGGGAGCAGCTTGTTTTCGGAGAGGGTTATGTAAATGGTGAAATTGTGGGGAGCAGCACTTATAACACGACACTTTATGGTCAAGGTGACACGCCGGGACAGCAGAATGTATATGATGATGGGATGGCTGTGGGAACAAAAGTGATGAGTGGAGGAATACAAACTCTTGCTAAATGGTTCGCAGATGATGATGATTTTGTACAAAAAAGTGGTGGCTTAGCCGTGAATACTGAGGTTTTCGCGGGTGGGGTACAGCGGGTATTAGCAGGGGGAGAGGCGGATATTGTGACTTTACACCGCCATGCTGCTCAAGAAGTTCATGCTGGTAGCATTGTAAAAAATCTAACAATTAAAGAAGGAGCCAATTCATGGGTTTTTGCTGGTGCGATGTTGGAAGGAAAAATAAAGATTCATGATTTTGGACAAGTTCACCTTTATGCTGGAAATAATAGCTTTTATACTGAATATAAAAATTATCAGACAACAGTAGACGATATTAATTTAGAGGGAGAAAACGCTAAATTATACTCTATTTCTACTGGATATGGAAACACAGAAACCTATATTAAGAAGCTAAGCGGTGTGGGAAATATTATTTTTACTTCTACAGAATCCAATTTACATTACTCTAAGCTTTATATTGATAATCTTTTTGGGAGTCTACATTTCGATTTTAATGTCAGCCTTGCAGAAGGAGAGGGTGATTATCTCTTTATCAAGAATGGCCGTGGTTCTCACACAATAAGTATTGTAGATTCCGGTATTGAAATTGTTGATCCTTCTTCAACAGAACTTGATTTAATTGTTGATCAAAGTGGAGGAGCACATTTTACTCTGAGAAGCTTTTCTGGTGCAAATGTTAAAACTATTGATGGCGGAACCTATATGTATGGTTTAAAACAGAGAATTGATGAGGATGGGGGTGAAAAAGTTTGGTATTTATCTGCGGTATTTATTGATAATGTTTCATTTCTCAACAGTTTGCCACGTAGTAGGAGTAGATCTACGTGGCATTTAAATCAAAATCAATCAGCTTCTTCTCTTTCAACTATTACAGTTACAAAAGAGCATGCTATTAAGTTGCTACATCGAAGAGAAAACCGCCAAAACTTAAGGCAAAAATCTCCAGCTTCTGTATCTCTAACTGTTTCAACTCTTGGAAGTCAAATTATTGAAGGGGCATATCCAGCAAGTTCTCTTCATTTTTCTGACGGAAAGCAACAGGCTATTGTTTCAGAATCTTCACAATCTTTAGCCGATCAAATGATTTTGCGTCCAGTTCATAAAGAACAGCCTTCTCCACAATTGAGAGAAACGCTTTCAGTTTCTCATTTTTTAACCACTCCCTCTACAGATGCGGTATTGTCTATGTCTGTGGCTCCAGCGATGGTTTTTCACAATGAAATGCAAACCGTGCGTGCGGGAAGAGGAATTTTAGATAAAAGTAACAAGAATGCAGCTTTATGGAGCTATGCGATCAAGTCTAAAGAGAGTATTGCTACAGAGCATATAGATTTTAAGTTGGATCAGACAGGTATTGTTTTAGGGATCAATAGTTTAAGCGAGTGGGAAAATGGAGAATTTTATATAGGTGGTTTTGGCAGTTATGACCGCGCACGCATTGCGCATGCACGGGGTGGTATGAGCGCTATCAATGCTTATGGCATTGGCGCTTATGTCACTTATTTGGATCATAGTGGATGGTATTTAGATGGTATTTTAAAATATAATCATTATCAGAATACTCTAAAGGCAGTTTCAACGAATGGTTTAGGGATTGAAGGAAGCTATAGGCAATGGGCGGTGGGCACTTCCTTTGAAGCAGGTTATCGACTTAAGACGTCAAAGAGCAGTTGGTTGCAGCCTTATGGACAATTTACATGGTTGCAAGTTGAGGGTAAAGAAATCAAGTTATCGAATGACATGATAGGTGACATGCGTCCATTCACTTCATTACGCAGTGAGGTTGGCATATCTTTAGGATATGAATTTGGTTCTCGTATGGATTCCTCATCACTTGCGTATATTACAGCAGCATGGTTGCGTGAGAATAAAAATGACAACCATACATTGATTAATCAACGGCATTCATTTACCACTGACTTATCGGGTAATGCAGGTAAGTTAGGAATCGGTTTGAGCAGTTTAGTGAGTGAGAAGTTAAAGTTATATGGTGAGGCACATTATGTTAAAGGACGTAAAACAAAACAGTCCCTTCAGGGTATTTTAGGTGTACGCTATAGTTTTTAATTATATGGTTATTTTTTAGTTATCTTTAAATGTATGGTTGTCTTTAAAGGTCTTTAATGAAGGTTCAGAGAACAATTTTTCAGAGCATGCCGCTTCGCTTTTCATGATAGCTGTATACCCTTATATACTTTATTATGCATTACTTTTTTCTTTGATAAGAAAACTCTGAGGAAATGCTAAAGAAGCACTATAAAAACGTTCTTATATTCTTGATCAAAAAAAGCATTTAAAAGACTGTAAAAAACAGTTTTTTATGAGATAAGGAGAATGTTTAAGAAGGATTCTTTACAATCTAAGGTTGAAAATATGTTTTATAGAGCTAATTACGTTTGGTGTCTATGCAGGCGTGAAGGGGGGAGGATATGGCTCTACAATATAAATGGAAACGACATTGTTGGATACTCATGTTGAGCAGCTGTTTTGTGCAAGCTGCTGCTGCAAATGAGGGGGGAATATCACTTTTTTGTCAATCTTCAAGTTATGAAAATGGCAAAAAAATTGAGGATCAATACAATGAGGATATGAAAACAGGAAGATGCATACTTGGAGCATCTAATGATGTTATTATAAGGACGCGCAATGAATTAGACTTTTTTAAAAAGCCTAGCGATTTTACTGAGGATAAGGGCGCTAGAGTGTTTGCGAGTCAACAGGAGCTTGACAGCAGTCGTCGTGACAATGTCAGATATAATTTACAAAAACAAAATATTGCGTTTCTTAAAAAACCTGAACTTATCTTCATTAAAGATGGGGCACTGTTAGAAAATTATGTCCTTGATAATGAAGGTAAAGCATACATTTCAAATGATGGCGAGAGTGATAGCCCAGGGCGATCCATTAATAACACTGTAAGGAATGGTGCAGAGCTTTATGTGTATGCAGGAGGTCTCAGTGAGAATAGTAAAATTGAACATGGTGGAATTGAAAATGTTGAGGCTTTAAATGGAAAACAAGGCTTTTCGAAAAATGCTGTCGTTAAAGAAGGTGGACAACAAAGTGTTGGAAATGGAGGAAAGGTAGAGGGGACTAAAATTTATGGTGGTGAACAACTTGTTTTCGGGGAGGGGGATGTTGGAGGAGAGGTTAAAGGGAGTAGTGCTTCTCATATTGTCATTTATGGTCAAGATGAAACACTAGGACAACAAAAAGTATATGATGGCGGAAAAGTTTGGGATACGAAAGTTATGCGAGGGGGCGTACAAGAGGTTGGAAAAAAATCTCAAAGTGCTAAAAATGGTGGTTTTGCATTTGACACAGAAGTTTTTGGCGGTGGTAAACAGCGTATCTTAAAAGGCGGTAATGCTATTGGAGTTACTTTAAATGAGAGCGCTATTCAGGAAATATATGCTGATGGATCTGTAAAAAATCTAACAATGAATGATGAAACAAAATCATGGGTGCATGCTGGGGCAACATTAGAAGGCAAGACACAGGTAAATCATTCTGGGCAGATTCATCTTTATGCTGGGAATGATCAACATCGTACCATAGTAGAAGATATTATTTTAAATGGAAAAGATACAAAACTGTACTCTATTACTGATGAGTTTGATGGAAAAAGTTCTTTGATACAAAAATTAAGTGGTGAAGGGAGTGTTATTTTTTCGTTTACAGGTTCTGATCCATATTATTCTCAGCTACATGTGAATAATCTTTCAGGAAATTTACATTTCGCATTCAATACCACGATTGCCCATAACCGTGGTGATTATCTCTTGGTTGAGAAAGGTGCTGGGAAGCATACGATAAGTGTTGCTGATTCTGGAGTTGAAATCACGGATCCTTTTTCAAATAAGCGTGATTTAATTATGGATCAAAGTGGTGGAGCACATTTTACGCTGACAGATCTTAAGGGTGACAAAATTAACGCCATTGATGGTGGAACTTATATGTATGATTTGAAAGAAAGAAAGGATGAAAATGGAAAAGTTTGGTTTTTATCTGCAGACCGCCTCAGTGGACCAGAAACCTCTATTCCAGATCCGTCAAATCCTTTTGTTCCTGGTAAAACAACAACGACACCCTCTACAGATGCAGTGTTAACGTTGTCCGTAGTTCCTGGACTTGTTTTTAACAATGAGTTGCAAATTGTAAGGAATGGTAGAAAAATTTGGAACAGAAATAGGAAAGATATCGAACTATGGACTTATGCAATTAAGAGCAGAGAACGTATTGCGACAGGCCATACACACTTTAAGCTGGGGCAGACAGGTTTAGTCTTTGGTGCTGATCAGTTGAGTGAATTAAGGCATGGAGAGTTGTATATTGGTGGTTTCGGTAGTTATGATCAAGCACGTATTGCGCATGCACGAGGTGGTAATAGTGATCTGAGCTCTTATAGCATTGGAACTTATGCAACTTATTTTGATCATCGCGGATGGTATATGGATGGTGTTTTGAAATATAATTATTACCGAGATAATTTGAAAGCTATCTCCACGAATGATTTAGCTATTCAAAGTCATTACAATCAGTGGGCGATAGGTGGGTCATTTGAAATTGGTTGTTATTTTACACCGGCACAGAATACTTGGATGCAGCCTTATATCAAGCTAACAGGTTTGCAGGTTGAAGGTAAAAAAATAAAACTTTCAAATGGAATGATAGGTGATCTAAGCCCATCGGTCTCATTTCGCAGTGAAGTTGGATTAACTGCAGGACATGAATTCTTTGTGAATTCAGAAACTTCATTAACAGCTTACATTATGGCAGCTTGGTTGCGTGAGAATACAAATAATAATTATACGACAATTAATAACCAGCATAAATTTATTACAGACTTATCGGGTAATGCAGGTAAATTGGGAATTGGTGTAAACGGTTCGGTTAATGATAAACTGACACTTTATGCGGAAGCACATTATCTAAAAGGACATAAGATTAAGAATGCTCTTCAAGCTATTTTAGGATTACGCTATAGTTTCTAAATATGTGTGTACGCGGCTGATTAACTTTATGAATGTAATTATTTTGCAAGCTTAAACAGATAATGCTCGATTTTATCTTCTCGAGAGTGTAGAGATCTTCTCAAACAGTAAGGATATCTTTATACTCTCCTTTGAAGGCACGAGCGTTTTTTTTTCATCTATAACTTCAAATATTGAAAATTGTTCCTTGAACTCAAGTGAACAGTTTGAATTTTATTCAGATTTTCTGCCTTAAGTTAGAACTTTCTAGCTGCTTATAAATACACAACTTAAAGTTGTTTGTATTAAAAAATACACTTTAAAAGTGTTTTTAAACATAAATAAAACACATTACGATACAATCTAAAGCGAGTTACCTACGTAGCCGTGGGATATTTTTCTAAATAATTGAGAGTGGAGTGTCGATAATGCAGTATAAACATAAGTTAAGTTTTTCAGTATTGATGATCAGTAGTTGTCTTGTACAAGTTGCGAATGCAGTTGAAAACAGGAATGGAGAGCTAACAATAGTAGAACATGTAGGAAATCGAGCAGAGATACCAAAAGGTTCAGCACTGATTACGAATAATTTTCCCAGTAGTAATAGTAAAATTGGAGATGGCGGTGCTGAAATTGTTGAAAATGGGGCAACTTCTATAGGTTCCACTATTAAAAAAGGGGGAATGCAAATAGTTACACGCGGAGGAACTGCGATAGGCACCAAAATCCTTGGTGGTAAGCAGTTTATTCATGAAGAGCCAAATCTTGATCTTACAAGCGTGGAGAGAAAAAGTAGTGCATATAATTCCACAGTTACAGGAGATGGTGGAGTAGTGGGACAGCAGAATGTGTATGATGGAGCGTGGGTTTGGAATACGAAAGTGGGAGATAACGGAGAACAAAATCTTTATGCGGGACAAAGAAAAGAAGGTGGGAGCGCAATGGATACAGAGGTCTCTGGGAATGGCAGACAGCACGTCTTAGCGCATGCTGGGTCTTATGCTACTACTTTGAAGGGGCAGGCTATTCAAGTTGTATATCCTGAAGGGTTTGTGGATACTTTAACAATTACGGATTCTGCTAGGTCATGGTTTCATTCTGGTGTTCAAAAAGTCGTGGGAGAAGTAAGGGTCAATGATCACGGAGAACTTTATTTATTTGCTGGTGATAGGACAAACCATATCACTAAGAAAAAGATTCCTATAGAGGCAAGAGTTGATGAAATAATATTTGAGGTTGGTGAACGAAATATAGGAGAAAAACCTCAGATTGAAATTGAAGATTTAGGGGGGCATAATGGAACTGTTATTTTTACTTCTATTCCGTATGATCCACGTCATATTTCACTTCATGTTGAAAAACTTTCAGGGGATTTACATTTTCGATTCAATATTAGTGCTACGGGGGATGCGAGTGATTACTTGTCGATTGGCGATGGTGCAGGTAATCACAAAATAAGCGTTGCAGATTCTGGTGCTGAAATCACAGGCTCTCTGTCAAAAAGGAATAGTTTGGTTACTGAACTTCCATTAATTACCGATAGAAGCCAAGATGGAGGAGCTAATTTTACTCTGGCAGATTTTTTGGGCAAGAACATTACAGTTGTCGATGGTGGAACCTATCAGTATCAATTGCTGAAGAGAGAAAGGTGTGCTAGTTCTAGTGGTAGTGCTACAATTTGGTCTTTAAGCAGAGTCTCTGAAAATGCAGAACATTCTAATACTAAAACACAGTGTGTAAACAAGAAAACAAAGGACTCTGTTGCATTATCTGATCAAAGTTCTCCTTCTGGAGGAAAAAATACTGGTCCTCGTAAACCTACTAAAAAAGAGCAATCCAAGCCACGTCCTCCACGTCATTTAAGAGAAAGACAGAATGTCTCTAGTGTTTCGGTATCTCCCTCTCAAGAAAATCGCACTCATGTGAAGTCTCCCCCAGCAAGTTCTCTTCATTTTTCTGATGGAAAGCAACAGGCTATTGTTTCAGAATCTTCACAATCTTTAGCCGATCAGATGATTTTGCGTCCAGTTCATAAAGAACAGCCTTCTCCACAATTGAGAGAAACGCTTTCAGTTTCTCATTTTTTAACCACTCCCTCTACAGATGCGGTATTGTCTATGTCTGTGGCTCCAGCGATGGTTTTTCACAATGAAATGCAAACCGTGCGTGCGGGAAGAGGAATTTTAGATAAAAGTAACAAGAATGCAGCTTTATGGAGCTATGCGATCAAGTCTAAAGAGAGTATTGCTACAGAGCATATAGATTTTAAGTTGGATCAGACAGGTATTGTTTTAGGGATCAATAGTTTAAGCGAGTGGGAAAATGGAGAATTTTATATAGGTGGTTTTGGCAGTTATGACCGCGCACGCATTGCGCATGCACGGGGTGGTATGAGCGCTATCAATGCTTATGGCATTGGCGCTTATGTCACTTATTTGGATCATAGTGGATGGTATTTAGATGGTATTTTAAAATATAATCATTATCAGAATACTCTAAAGGCAGTTTCAACGAATGGTTTAGGGATTGAAGGAAGCTATAGGCAATGGGCGGTGGGCACTTCCTTTGAAGCAGGTTATCGACTTAAGACGTCAAAGAGCAGTTGGTTGCAGCCTTATGGACAATTTACATGGTTGCAAGTTGAGGGTAAAGAAATCAAGTTATCGAATGACATGATAGGTGACATGCGTCCATTCACTTCATTACGCAGTGAGGTTGGCATATCTTTAGGATATGAATTTGGTTCTCGTATGGATTCCTCATCACTTGCGTATATTACAGCAGCATGGTTGCGTGAGAATAAAAATGACAACCATACATTGATTAATCAACGGCATTCATTTACCACTGACTTATCGGGTAATGCAGGTAAGTTAGGAATCGGTTTGAGCAGTTTAGTGAGTGAGAAGTTAAAGTTATATGGTGAGGCACATTATGTTAAAGGACGTAAAACAAAACAGTCCCTTCAGGGTATTTTAGGTGTACGCTATAGTTTTTAATTATATGGTTATTTTTTGATAGATCTCAATGTGTGTAGAAGGATTTTCAAACCTAGATCGGAGTATCTAGGTTCATCCTCTTTAAAGAAGAAGGCTTTCAAAAAGATATATTTTGCATGTTAGGCTTTTCTTATGATTCTTTATTGCTTCAATGATAAATTTGATGAGAGGCATTTAAGATTATGTAAGAAGGTTCAATATTTATTGAGAGTCGGTAGCGCATCTTTATGATGGGATGAGAAATTAAAGGTATTTCTATTAAAGTTTTTTTTATAATTCATTCTATATTTTTGAGAATTTGTGTAGATTTTTGCAGAGTCACTTGGCAAAGGGCTTCTTGCTCGCTATAGAAATGGCGAGAGAATGTTATAAATGAAATAAAGGTGGTTAAATGGCTTTAGAGCGTACTTTTTCGATGATTAAACCAGATGCAACCCGTCGTAATTTGACTGGCGCAATTACTAAAATGCTTGAGGATGCGGAGCTACGTGTTATTGCGTCTAAACGTGTCTGGATGAGCAAACGTGAGGCTGAAAATTTTTATGCTGTTCATAAAGAACGCCCTTTTTTTAGTGAATTGGTGGAATTCATGTCTTCTGGTCCAACCGTTGTACAAGTTTTGGAAGGCGAAAATGCAATAGCTAAAAACCGTGAAGTAATGGGGGCTACGAATCCTAGTGATGCAGAAGAAGGGACAATTCGTAAGGTTCATGCTTTATCGATTGGCGAAAATTCTGTCCATGGATCCGATAGCGCTGAAACGGCAAAAACAGAAATCGCCTTTTGGTTTTCTGAGGTAGAAATTGTTGGTTAATAAAGCGTTTATAATAATAAAGCGTATATAAGAAGCAAAAATCCGAAACACTATATTTCGGTTTTTTGCTTATAAGATTATAGACTTTTTTAAAAGCATAGGGAGCATTCATCGTTTTTTTAGCTTTTTACTATTTTTTTGAAGAGCTTTTATCTACATGCTACCCTTACTTGTAATGTGCAAAAAAGTGTTTTATTGATTTATCATTAATAGATTTAAAATAAATTAGTCTTATGCTATCCTCATCTCTTATTTAAGTACAAAAAGATAAATTATCATTATAAATCTCCATACTCTTCATGGGATAACGTGTTTTAAACCTGCACGAAAATAGTCCCATCCTGTCCACAATGTAAGGAGGGCAGCAATCCACAGCATAGTAATGCCAAACTCTACTGTGTAAGGGAAAATTTTATTACCGGCTGGTCCAGCTAAAAGAAATACAATAGCGATCATCTGTACAAAAGTTTTCCATTTTGCAAGACGAGAGACAGGAACACTAACTTTTAACTCAGCCAAATATTCACGTAATCCTGATACAAGAATTTCTCTGCAAAGAATGATAATAGCTGCCCATAGTGTCCACCCAGCGATGGTACTGTCTGCGGCAAGCAAGAGCAAACAGGCAGAGACGAGAAGTTTATCAGCAATTGGATCTAACATGCGACCAATATTGGATGTTTGTTCCCAAATACGAGCAAGGTAACCGTCAAGAAAGTCAGTAATAGATGCAATGATAAAAATGGAAACAGCAATCCAGCGAGTGATATCACTTGATTGTAGTCGCCCTTCTAAAAAAAAGCATGCAACAACCATTGGGACTGCAACAATTCGTGCATAAGTTAAAATATTTGGAAAAGAAAAAGTATGATTTTTCATGGAGCCATTTTTAATTCTTGTGAAAGAGAATATATTTCCTAAACGTAACAAGGCAAAGGTTATGAAACAAGCCTATTTTTCATGAAAATGGTTATGAATTTTTTGTGCAATTGTCATAGAGATTCCCGTAACTTTTTTTAAATCTTCAAGTGAGGCACTAGCAACAGCCTTGGCACTTCCAAAATGATGAAGCAACGCACGCTTTCTTGTCGGACCGATATTTTCGATTTCATCAAGTGGGTTTTTGAATGTTGCTTTTTTTCGTTTTATCCTATGAGCTCCAATCGCAAAACGGTGTGCTTCATCACGCAGACGTTGCAAAAAATAGAGGATAGGATCACGTGGAGGAAGTGTAAAGGGGGGGGTACCTTTTATAAAAAATCGTTCACGTCCCGCATGACGGTCGACACCTTTGGCGATTCCAACAACTGTGAAGAGGTCATTTAATCGTAATTCAGCAAGTATTGCATGTACACTGTTGATTTGTCCTTCACCACCATCGATTAAGATAAGATCAGGCCAAATGGGAAAAAGATCATCATCTTTTATGTCATGACTTCTATTTGGCTGATCATGCTCTTTTATAAGGCGTGAAAATCTTCGTTTAATCACTTCTTTCATCATGCCAAAATCATCGCCAGGCGTGATATCTATTGAGCGAATGTTGAATTTGCGATATTGATTTTTAACAAAGCCCATTTGACCAGCAACAATCATAGCCCCTACAGCATTTGTTCCCATGATATGAGAATTGTCATAGACTTCTATCCGGCGTGGAGGAAAAGGTAGTTGGAATGTTTTAGCAAGACTTTGAAGCAATTTTGTATGGGTGGCTGTTTCAGAAAGCTTATGTTCAAGTGCTTCATGAGCATTGAGATAGGCATGATTAACAAGAGTTTTCCGTTCACCTTGTTTGGGTAAAGAGAGAGACACTTTGTGATTTGCTTTGAGACTCAATGCTTCTGTAAGAAGTGTCCTTTCTTCAATTTCTTCAGATAAAAGGATGCTTTTGGGAAGTGGTTTATCATCGTAAAATTGGGCAAGAAAACTCGCTAAAATTTCAGTACGGGAAAAAGAGAGGTCTGCCTTAGGAAAATAGGCACGGTTTCCCCAATTTTGCCCCATGCGAAAAAAGAACACTTGAATACAGGTCATTCCTTCTTTTTGCGCAATTGCAAATACATCCGCTTCTTTTATCGTTTGAGGATTAATACCTTGATGGCTTTGTATATGAGAAAGGGCTGATAAGCGATCACGATAGGAAGCGGCTTGTTCAAAATCAAGATTTTCTGCGGCTTTATGCATAGCTTGAACCATATCGTTTTTAACAGATTGATCTTTTCCCGAAAGGAACGCTTTTGCTCCTCTCACCAGTTCTTTATAATCACTGTCACTAATTTCATGGGTACAAGGTGCAGAACATCGCTTAATTTGATAAAGCAAACAGGGGCGTGTACGGTTTTCAAAAACTGAATCAGTACAGGTTCGTAATAAGAAGGCGCGTTGTAAAACATGAACTGTTTGTGTCACTGCACCAGCAGAAGCAAAAGGACCAAAATAGTGAGCTTTTCGTGTTCGGGCACCACGATGTTTGTAAAGTCCAGGCGCTCGATGATCATCTGTAATCATAATATAAGGGAAACTTTTATCATCACGTAGTAATACATTAAAATGTGGATGCAATCTTTTGATGAGATTGGCTTCTAAAAGGAGTGCTTCTGTTTCTGTATGGGTGACGATAAATTCCATATGATATGTTGCGCGAATCATGCGGGTAATACGATTATTGTGTCCCTGTTCACGTGTATAGTTTGAAACGCGTTTTTTGAGATTACGAGCTTTGCCAATATAGAGAATATCACCATTTTTACCAATCATCCGGTAAACCCCTGGCTTATGCGGAAGGTGTCTAACAAACTCTTGTATGAATTTTACACCTTGGAATTGATTTTTCTCATTACTTTGATTGGCATTATTCCATGTAATGTTAGAGAGAAAAGAAAGCTTTTCCCGCTCATTTTTCGGACAATTTGTATTATTTTTCAGGACCATTCCGTTTATTAAGAATATGTTTTTTGTTTAATATATGAAATATTCTTTTTTATTAAATAATGATTATTTATATCCTTATAATTTTTTCTATAAATAACATCTTATAGCATAAGAGTATGATTTTAGAGAGCCGATTTTTCATAAAAAATATGAGAGTTGTTATTCTAAAACAGCTTTATGAATTTGCCCAATTTATTCATTAAAATGATTGGAATAGGAAATTCATGATGATTAAGAAGATAGACGTTCTAAAAGGGAAAAAATTAATTCACGCTGATCGTTATTAGCTTATCATTATAACGTGTTGATATTATTCAAAAAATCAAAGAACTTTATCATTTAATGCGTTTGTATCTTACAACATGATATTTGATTTAGAAAAAATACAGAGAAAGATCTAACATAATAGATGTTCTTTTTGAAGCCACTTATGCGTTATTTGGGCATTTTCATCTTGTCCCAGGCGATTGATAAGAAAGGGGCTGAGTTTTTTCATTTCTTCTTCCAAAAGGTAGGGAGGGTTAATAATAATCATACCACTTCCATTCATTGTCGGTGGACTTGAACTTTTTCGGATACGCATTTCAAGCTGTAGAATCTTAGGAATTCCTGTTTGATAAAGCGCGTGAAGAAAACTTTCAATTTCTTTGTCATATTTAACAGGATACCATAAAGCGTAGATCCCTCCAGAAAAGCGACGATAGGCTTTCGTTAATCCCTCAATAAGGCGGAAAAATTCTCCAGTTTTTTCAAAGGGAGGGTCAACAAGGATAAACCCACGTTTTTCTTTTGGTGGTACATGAGCATTTAAGGAAAGCCAACCATCTAAATGCAGAACTTTTGTCTGATAATCTCCGGCAAAGTTTTTTGCTAAAATATGATAATCTTCATTGTGCAATTCTATTGCGGTGAGGCGATCTTGTTTCCGTAATAATTGACGAATAAGAACAGGAGAGCCAGGATAAAATACAATTTCTTTTTCCCCTTTATTGAGGGCATCAATGATATTACACCATGGACAAAGGAGTGCTCTTAAATCTTCTGGGATAGGAGTTGAAAAAAGTCGTTGGACACCTTCGCGATACTCTCCTGTTTTATGTGCTTCTAAAGAAGAAAGGTCATAAATACCGATTCCAGCATGCGTATCTATAACGCGAAAAGCTTTTTCTTTGCGTTTGAGATATTCTACAATGCGAGTGACAATAATGTGTTTAAAAACATCAGCAAAATTGCCAGCATGATAAATATGCCGATAATTCATGGAATAAACTCTATCATATGTATAACTGTACCGGATTATTAGCATAGAATATTAGAATTGATATCCATAAAAATACTCTTATAGAAATCAAATAATACCCTCACTCCCAAATAATACCCTACAGAAAAAATATTAATGTCATGGGAGCATTTATTCACTGGGCTATTTTTATATTATGAGATTCATCGTTAAGATTTTAATTTTTTATATGAAAAATAGATAGGAAGAGGGCAAACATTTCAATAGAGATAGTTATGTTGTAAGAGAAGTTTCTTATGATCGCGGACTCTTTCAGGAAAACTATAAAAGACAAGCAATTAACGAGAATATTAGTGAAGTTTGTTAAAAAAATTAAGGTTATCTTTCAAATTCATTCATAAATTTACTTGTTTAAAGATTAAAGAATTTAAAATGCTTGATAAAAACATTATTACATTTATCAGTTTTTTTAGCGAGCGTAAAATTATGGATAGAGCAATAAAGTGCTGGTATTATAGTGATAGATTTTTGTAAAAGTGTGGATGAATCTCATTGGTTTAAGCGGAGCCCAAGCTTTACATTATACACGCTAAATGGCTAGATTATTGTGTATGGTGCTAAAACAAAACTTTTGAAAAGTGATATGCTCTCTGCAAGCGATCTCAATAAAATGAGCGATTTTTAACTAAAGTAAATAGGTTTATCTATTTCTAACACTGTATTATCTAGCGGCTTTATGAGATAATCTTATAAAAAGACTAGGATAAGAAATTCTTTTACATGGATTATGCTTCGATTCCATGCTTTTGATTGAATGTAATTTTCTATTAATGCCTATTCTGTTTTCAATACTGAGATAAGTTAAGCACATGATATTATGAGAACGCATGCCCAGAATCCGGAGACTTGTAATAGTTAGGGCATGCAGCGGTTCAAAGAGCTGGTTATATGGAGGTATTTTACTGAATAAAGGCGCAAGCTGGTACCATTTTTATTTTTTAGCAGTATTGCCATACCTCTTGGCCACTTGACCTGATTCATAAAGTGCATTTTTACTCTTTCCGCTAATAGTTTTTATCCACACGACAGATATTTAATTGAATGCGATGATAGCTTATATTTCGTATTGTATATGGAATAATGGATGATAAAATTCCCACCAACGCAAAGAATAAATATTATGCGTAAGATGATAGTTTTTAAAGAGACTGATGATGTGTCAAGAAAGTTTTTTAGAGATTTTTCTTTCTGATTTTTTTTAATTAAATACGTAAAATTTTTTACAGCATGTTATGATCTTTATCAGTAACGGATAATTTGGAGGAAATGTTTGTAATGATACGTACAACTTTGTTTAAAAGGAAAGACATGAGCTATAGTATTTACAGGAAGATGAGTAACCTAAGAGATCAGATGGAGTTATTTTAGAAAAGTTTTTAAGCCTTTTGAATTTTGTATGAAGCGGTTTATCATTTTTGAATGGTTTGTGTTATAATACGCTAAAAAGGGATGAGAGGATAAAAAGTTCTTTTGCAATAAAAGCGTGTGATTGCTTTTAAGTTAAGAAGAAAATATATAAGTAAGATATTATATTTGATACATTCTTCAGAGGAAGCATGAATAAATGAAATCGAATTTACAAGCATAAAGTTAGAGAGAGTAATGGGTAATATTTTTTCACCAACGCATTTAATTATAATTTTACTGATTATCTTTGTGCTTTTCGGTCGCGGTAAGATTTCTGAATTAATGGGCGATGTTGCTAAGGGAATTAAAGCCTTCAAAAAAAATATGAAGGAAGAAGATGACGGCATTGAGGATAAAGTTGAAATGGCTACTACTTCCCAAATAGTTGATGTAGAATCTCAACAATCTCAGCCGTTATCGGTAAAACATGTAACAGCGCGCAGAAAGGCTTCTTCTGCTTCTAAAAGAAGCAAAACATCTGTTGCTAAAAAACAGCGTGTCAAATAACAAAAACGTAATCATCATTGTGCGTTATTTTTTGATGAGGAAGTCGAATTAAGAGATGTTTGGGATTGATGGACCAGAGTTTGTCGTAATCTTACTTATTCTCATCATTGTTGTTGGACCGAAAGATTTACCTAAAATATTAAAGACAATAGCAAAGGTAAGAGCTCATATGTGTTTAATGGCAAATGAACTTCGTCATCAGTTTGAAGATGCAATAAAACAAATCGAGCTCGACGATTTGCAAAAAACATATTCAGATATTAGCGATTCAAGCAAGAAGTTGACAGAAACTTTTGATCCCATTCAAAATACATTAGAAGATATCCACGATAATTTGGATGTTAAGGCAACACACCATAAATCAGAAAAAGGTAAAGAATTTTTGGAATGCGATCACAACGTAACCAATAAAGATATGACAGGATCTATAGCTTCTAAAGATAAAGAAGATGTGTCATGAATGTTAACAAAGATGAAGTTGATGCCCATATGGCACCACTTTTGGAACATTTAATTGAACTTCGTCAGCGAATTATTGCTGCCTTGGTTGCATTTATGATCGCTTTTATGATGTGTTTTCTTGTTAAAGATTATATCTTAAATTTTTTACTATGGCCATATCAGTGGGCAATGAAAATAGCAGGGGGTAATCCTGAGGGTATTCGTTTGCAATCAACGCAAGTATGGGAAACTTTTTTAACGAAGATGAAGCTTTCTGCTTTTGGGGGAATTATTTTATCTTTTCCCTATACGGCTTTTCAGTTTTATAGTTTTATTGCACCAGGGCTTTATAAAAATGAGCGTATGGCTTTTTTACCATTTCTCATTGGGGGGCCTATTTTATTTTGTATTGGGGGAGCGTTTGTTTATGGTCTATTGGCGCCAATAATACTATGGTTTAGCCTTTCTCAACAATTTCTTCCAGATGTTCATTTAAAAATAGAGTTTATAGTGCGTATTTCTGATTATTTGGGCTTTATGACATCGTTTATCCTAATTTTTGGTTTGATTTTTCAATTACCTCTTGTCATCAGTCTTTTAACAAAAGTTGGATTTTTAACGTCTCATGATTTGGTGTCTAAACGAAAATGGGCTATTTTACTCTCTTTTATCATTGCGGCAATCATAACGCCGTCGGATTTTTTTACGATGTTTGCAGTGGCTTTACCAACGATAGCACTTTACGAGATTTCAATTTTAATTGCTTACAGTATAGAAAAGAGAAGAAAATCCGCTTAAGAAAAGTGTATAATCTTATGCGACAAGAAATGAATAAAAACAATATAAATGAGGA
Organism: Bartonella sp. MR63HLJHH; assembly: GCF_042194155.1. Taxonomy (NCBI): domain Bacteria; kingdom Pseudomonadati; phylum Pseudomonadota; class Alphaproteobacteria; order Hyphomicrobiales; family Bartonellaceae; genus Bartonella; species Bartonella sp. MR63HLJHH. The sequence continues at coordinate 48,089 of NZ_JBHIMN010000003.1, read as the reverse complement.
ATTTTTATGCTTGATATTAAGTGGATTCGTGACAATCCTGAGAAATTAGATAAAGCACTCGTAAGTAGAGGTCTTGAGCCACAAGCTGAAAGGTTAATACAACTTGATCTTGCACGTCGGTCGCATATTGCTAAGGTGCAATTGGCGCAGGAACGTCGCAATGCGGTTTCAAAGGAAATAGGACAGGCTTTAGCGGTATCTGATCAGCAAATGGCTGAAAGCTTTAGAGCTGAAGGTGAAGAGATTAAAGTCTTTCTTTCCTCTGCAACAGCGGAAGAAAAACAGCTGACGGAGAGTCTTGAGAAAATTCTTTCAGCACTTCCAAATATTCCATTAGATGATGTTCCAGAAGGTAAAGATGAAAGTGATAATGTCGTCATTCGACATTTTGGTACACTTCCAACATTTAATTTTACACCAAAGGAACATTTTGATCTTGGTCAAGATCTCAAGCAGATGAATTTTGAACGAGCTAGTCGTTTGTCTGGAACACGTTTTACAATACTTTCAGGGGCGTTAGCACGGCTAGAACGAGCATTAGGCCAATTTATGCTTGATGTGCATGTCAATGAGCATGGTTATACAGAAGTCTCAATACCTTTTCTTGTTCGTGATGAGATTGTTTACGGAGCAGCACAATTGCCGAAATTTGCTGAAGACCTTTTTCGTACAACAGATGGTCGATGGCTTATTTCTACAGCAGAAGTGCCATTAACCAATTTGGTCAACGATGAAATTCTTGAAATATCAGATTTACCACTGCGATTTTCTTCTTTATCTCCCTGTTTTCGTTCAGAGGCGGGAGCAGCCGGTCGTGATACGCGCGGTATGTTGCGTCAGCATCAATTTTGGAAAGTTGAAATGGTCTCAATTACCAGTGAAGAACAGTCTTTAATTGAATTAGAACGTATGACGGAATGTGCAGAAGATATATTAAAACGACTTGGTTTGCCTTTTCGCACAGTGGTTCTTTCTACGGGTGATATGGGGTTTGCAGCACGTAAAACCTATGACATCGAGGTTTGGCTTCCTGGTCAAGAATGTTATCGTGAAATTTCTAGCTGTTCAGTTTGTGGAGATTTTCAAGGTCGTCGTATGAATGCGCGTTATCGTAAAGAAGGCGATAAAAAATTGCATTTTGTTCATAGCCTTAATGGTTCTGGTACAGCTGTTGGACGTTGTCTTATTGCCGTGCTTGAAAATTATCAACAGGCTGATGGATCAATTATTGTTCCAGATGTTTTACAACCTTATATGGGAGGCATGCGTTGTATTACTGCTTAATTTTACGAAAGGAGAGACAATATGCGTTTATTGCCAAGAGGTGATGATATGCAAACGCAAGTTTTTGCCATTTTAAAAGAAGCAGTTTGTCAGTATGATAAAAGTGCACCTCCATTGGAGATTGAATGATACTATGGGGCAAAAGGGTATTTTACAATTTCGTGAGGAGTTAGCCGCTCTTGTACTGAAAATGCGTAGCAAAGGCATTGATGACGTGCGATTTTTTTCGGCATTAGAGAAAATTCCGCGTCAACAGTTTGTTTCTGCTCCTTGGTTTAATAGTGCTTATGATAATAAAGTTATTCCCCTTGAGTGTGGTGAATATATGGAACGTTTGGAAGAACAACTCTTAATTCTTTCGGCATTATCGTTGAAAAAAAGGCATCGCGTTTTAGAAATCGGTACAGGATCTGGTTTTTGTACTGCGCTTATGGCATGTCTGAGTGACCGTGTGACAACGATTGATCGTTATAAAACGCTTGTTGATTTGGCACGCCAAAAATTTCAAACTTTAGGAATTGAAAATATTATTATACGGCAGATTGATGGAAGTCATAGTGTGACAGGTTTGGGATCATTTGATCGCATTCTTATTTGGCCATCACGTTTTGATGAACCCAAGGAATTTTTAGAACTTTTAGCTGAAAACGGAATTCTCATTCAGGCGATAGGACCTGACGAAGGGGTACAAGCGGTGACGCGCTATACAAAAATTGGTAGTCGATTTGAGTGTTTAGAACTGTTTCAAGTGCGTTACCAACCTTTTATTAAAGGCATTGCGGAGATACTTTAATTTTTAAAAGTTAAGAAATAGCCGCAAATAGCCTACGTTAAATTCATTTTGATCTTATATAAAGATATTTATGAATAAAACATCTCATTTTAACTCTTCGGTAATTTAAAAAAGCTTTAATGGAGTGAGTTGATTATTGATGAGTGAGCAAAACGATGCGTTTAAAAGCTTTGGATAATATTTTCCAGCATAATTTTCAGAGAATAACTTTTTTAGCGGTGGTAACTATTGTTGCTGGTTGTAGTTCTGGTACACAGCGTTTTTCCAATATTGTCTCTCATCGTACGGTATCATCTCAATCAAATATATCGAGTACTATGTCTACAGATCCGCGAATGCTATCGTACGGTAGCGGTATGATACAAAGCACTGAATTGCCACCTGTGGAATCAAGCGATGATTCGTGGGGAGATGACAATTCTCCCTATAATTTTCCACATCAAGGTAGGATAACTTCTTCTGATGGTCGCGTTATGGGAGTCCCTCCACGTAATCTTGGAACACTTTCCCGTTCACAAATGGATAAATCTCCTATTTTTCGGCGGAACTCTTATATTGTCCAGAGTGGAGATACACTGCTCAGTATTGCACGACAAATAGGGGTTAGTGTTGAGGCATTAAAATTAGCAAATGGTATAAACAGCAATTCCATTTATATCGGTCAGGTACTTGTTGTTCCAAGCAGGCGTACATTAGCAGCTTCAAATGCACACACTAATAACGATTGGGCAGTGTCAAAAACAGAATCTGCATTCCAATCTCAAGTGATGTCCTCTATAAAAAACAAGAAGTCCTCTCCTATATATAAAGCGCCTGTAACAACGCCCCCTTCTGCAAAGATGAACAAATCAAGTTCTGAGAAAAGTTTTTCTAAACAGATGACGCAATTGAATCATGAGACTGGTTTATCAAGTACTGTTACGAATACCGATAATATGACGACTCCGCAAGCCACAGGAATTTCTAAGATGCGTTGGCCAGTACGAGGGCGTTTATTAAGCCAGTTCGGTCAAAAAAAGGGAACAGTAATGAATCGAGGAATAGATATTGCAGTGCCGGAAGGATCTTCGGTAAAGGCGGCAGAAAATGGTGTTGTTATTTACGCGGGAGATGGATTAAAAGAGCTTGGTAATGTTGTGATGATTCGACATGAAAATAATATTATCACTATTTATGGATGTAACAGTAAGCTTGTTGTTAACAAAGGACAAAGGATAAGACGTGGTGATGAGATTGCTAAATCTGGTGTTTCAGGAAATGTTAAAACGCCACGTGTCTATTTTGAGATGCGTAAGAATTCATTACCTGTTGATCCCCTTAAATATTTAGAAAACTAATTTATTGATGATTTTTAAATTTAAATAGTCTTATAGTTTATAGAAACTTCATGAAAAACAATTGATTTTCTTAAATCAATAACACTGCAGCAAAAAAATCATTGCTTTAAGGAGAGCAGTTCGTTGGGGTCGTTAGATATTACCATCTTTGTGTCTATGAAAGTGTAAAACAATAGTATCATACTTATTTGTCAGCTTTCAGTGTTTCAACGGCTCTTGCATTTGAGAGAAGCATGAAAAGAGATATTTCACGCCTTTCTTAAAAAGTTTTTATCTACAGGCTCATTTCATATGTGAGACGTGCAAAAAAATCGTTTTGATTAATTCAGAGGGTTTGAAATGAGAGCATTTTACTGTATTTATGTCTGTCATTCGATATCAAAAACGATAAATTATCTATATAAATTAAAGTTTTTTCATTAGAAAAATTATCTTGTATCATTTATTGAGTTAGTGAAAAGGTTTACATTGTAGGATATATAATAGGGAAAAATGAATCTATTTTTAAAGATTTTTCTCATTGTATTTTGGTATTCTGTCTCTTAAGGATTTATTGCATTTTTGTAAAGCTGTGATTAGATTATGTAGTTATTGCTTTTTATAATAAATTCTTTAAGAATTTTTTCTGAATCGGAATTTTATTTTAATAGAGTGGGGAATACCTGAAGTTTAACTATAGGAGATAAAAATGTTTATTACGAACGCTTATGCTCAAGTTGCAGGCGATGTTTCCGGTGGATTTTCATTTGTTAGCGCTGTCCCACTCATTTTAATTTTTGCAATTATGTATTTTTTTATCATTCGTCCACAGCGTACCCAAATGAAAAAACGCCAAGAAATGCTTAATGCAGTACGTCGTGGTGATACAGTTATAACGGGTGGTGGTATTATCGGCAAGGTTACGAAGGTTCACGACGAGAGTGGTGAATTAGAGGTTGCAATTGGTGAGAGTATGAATATTCGTGTTATTCGCTCAACATTAGCTGATGTGCGCGTTAAAGGTGAGCCGATTGCAGAAAAAAAATCAAAGCTTAATGCTAAAGCAGAAACACCACAAAAGTCTAAATCTAAAACGACAACGAAAGAAAATATGAGTGTCTCTAAAGAGAAAAAAGCTATATCAAAAGAAAATGAATCTTAAGGTGTAATGGCAGTTTATTACATTTTTTAAGCATTTTTATAAAAAGCTTGGCAAGATCAAGACAATTTCATTGGAAAAGTGGCTTTTATAGTGGATACAGAAAATCGAGTTTTTGTTTCCTTGAGATTATTAAAATAGTTGCTTTATTTATAGAATATTACGCAATTTTTTTCTGTTTTTTAAACAAGATCATTGTTTCTATAAAAAGAAACTTGTGAGTAAATAAACTGAGAAAACTTTTTAAAAGGTAGATTTATTTAAGCAGGTAGAGCATTTGATCGCGGTTTATTATCAAATTTTCATATACTTGCTGTATGAGAAGATTAAGGTTTTATATAAAATTTTCACTTCAATACTAGGCTATGGTTAACATATCAATGTTTGTATCAGTCTTCCTTTAATTTTTATGGTAAGAAGTAACAAAGACAATTGGATTATTCAAAAATAAAGGGTGCTTTTTCATGTTCGATGCAATTCAAATTCGTGAAGCACATTTTCCAAGTCGCGCACCTATTGATGCTTATGGAAATGGTGGATTTCGTTTTGCTGATATGTCTCATAGAGGTTCTATTATTTGTGTACCATCGGGTATTTATGGTATTGACATGGCAGGGCCTATTCCCACTCAAGGGGATCTATCTCGTATTTTAGAAGAAGCTTCTGAAATCGAAGTTTTATTAATAGGTACTGGAATTGAATTATTGCGATTACCTGAAGAGTTACGGGTGCTTTTATGGGAAAAACGTATTTCATCAGATACAATGAGTACGGGAGCGGCGGTGCGTACATTTAATGTTTTATTGGCTGAAGATCGCGCTGTTGCGGCATTATTATTTGCGGTAGAATAGAGTATTGTTTAATAAAACAAATGCTCTCGTCTAGTATGAAAGACTTGTGTGATTATTTTACTGCGCCGTAAAATACCGTCGTTTAAAGTGGTGATAGAAGGGGAATAAAATATACATAACTTAACACATTAAGTGTTTTTAAATACAGTAGCAAGTATTCAGGGCAGAGCTTGTTCGTAGTTCAATGAATCACATGAGTGATCAACTCTTGGCACTTGAGACAGTTCATAAGAGGCATTTTTAATTCTTTCTTATACAGTTTTTACCTACAAGCCAGCCCCGCTTGTGGCGTGCAAGGGAATAGTTTTGATTGATTCAACATGGAATTGGTTTGAAATGAAAGCATATCTACGATATTTGAGATTCTAATTTAACATATAAAACAATGAATTATCATTATAAATAAATGCGTTGATAGTAATAGAAACTCACCGAGAGCAATTGGATTTTTTACAAATTGGTATTGGTAAGAATCTTTGTCCTTTAGGGTGGGGAGGAGGTTAATGATTTGATGAAGTTTTTGTGATCAGTGCATTTTTATAAAATAACATTGTCATCTATTTAGTGAAAAAGTGTTTTGCGTTGTTTGTTATTCTAAGTTTCACTATGCATGTTACGATTAGTTTTTAGCTTTTTTTACTGCAAATGAAAACTTGAAGCCCGATAAGATAAGTTTTATCAGAAAAGTTATTTATTTAATTTTTTTCTTTCTAAAACGAAAAGTGACTAGAAAAGAAATTCTAATTCATAATACAGTTAAGAGACATATTTAAAAATCTTATTTTCTAAACTGTAATTGCTTATCCCTCATTTTTTAATATGAATAAAAAGAGGATATTAATTTCATTACTAAAAAAGGGACGTTAATAGGTTCATAGAATGATAGGCTCTCTTCCTTATTGTCTTGATATTTTACGTACCATGGATCGTGATCGCTATATATCGGTTTTATTTGCACCTAAAAAAAAGCGCCAAGCATTGGCTGCTCTTTATGTATTTAATGCTGAAGTTTCTCGTATTCGCGAAAGTGTACATGATCCACTCATAGGAGAAATACGGTTACGTTGGTGGTATGATTCTATTGCTCATGGTGAAATGCAAACGAGTGGAAATAATCCGATTTTGAGTGATTTATTGAAAGCAATAACTCTTTTTAATTTACCTAAGACAGCTTTTTTACGTTATTGTAATGCACAAATTTTAGATCTTTATCACAATCCAATAGAAACGCTTCATGATCTAGAGCATTATTGTGGTGAGACAGCAAGCATAATTTTACAGCTTTCTTGTCAGATATTAGATCCTGATACTGCACAAGAGTTTACAGATATCTATGAACATGGAGGGATTTCTCAAGGATTAAGCGGTGTATTGCGTCTTTTATCATTCATGCAATCACGATATCAATATTATTTACCTACTGATATATTAAAGGCTGTAGGAGTGAATAGGGAAGATTTGGAATCTCATCGTCTCAGTGATCAACAAAAGGATCGTATTGTTGAAGCTATGGTAGCATTATCGCGCGATCATTATACCAAATTTTACGAGTATTCTTGTGCTTTACCTAGAGTTCTTAAGCCAGCTTTTCTTCCATTGGTCATTGTTCCAGCTTCTCTTCAAAAAGCTATACAGCTGGGTGCTGCAATTTTTCAAGAGAGTGCAACGTTGCCATTGATATATCGCTATTGGTTGATAACAAGGGCAGCAGTAAGCGGCAATTTTCCAAACCATTTTTTGTTATAAAAAATGTTGATGTTTTGGTTGTTATGAGCGCAAAAGAATAAGAAATTTTATGAGAGAAGTTATCTTGGCAGTCTATAAGTCTATAAAAACTCTTATTTTTGAGAAATTATAAAATCATAATTGATGATTGTTATGATTTATGAATATATTGATTTATAATGATAATTCGTTTTTTCTCATATTGAATGAGAGTCTTGAATAGAAAAAGATTTCTTCATTTTTATAATGAATTTTAAAAATAGTTTTTTGTATACTATAAGTTGGGTGTGTAAATGAAATCATTTAAAGAAAAAGCAATACGCTCCTTATGAATGAGTATTAAGAGTAGCAATATGATAAGCTATAAATGAATGACGATAGGGATGACGTTTATAGCTTAATGGGTATAGCTTAGTGTGCGACAACTTTTACAACCTTTGGATGGATAATATTTTTTAATGCGTTGCAAAAACGACTCTACATTCCATTGACTATTTTCTCGCAAATCCATACATGCACTGATTTGCGAGAGAATTAATCATTATACAAATGTTGATCCTAAGATAGGCAAACAAGAGATTCATCTTATCTCTTCAACTATAGACGAAGAGCTAATGGAAACTTTATCAAATAAGTTCTTTAAATTATGCACAACCTTTTTATTGGAGAGCGTTAAAGATCTGATTATAATTTGTGCTATTAATTTCCAAAGGATGTTCTTTATTGGCAACTTGTAGCATTTCTAGCTTGAGATCTTCTCTTATCATCATATCTATATTGGCGCGGACCTCAGTTGAAAGAGTATGAGGCGTGATATCTTTAGGCATGGTTACAGTCTTTATTTGATAAATGATACGGTTTGTTGCAACTGGACCTTTTATGATGCCATAATGACCTTTGGGAGCAGAAAATAATGCTTTAATCCCTTCAACGCCAAGAGGGGCAGATGAGTCTTGACGCCGAAGGGCTGGTGTTGTTTGTTTTGTAACACCAAGGGTACGAGCAAGAGCAACAAGACTTTTTCCTTCCGTGAGCTGTTTGAGAGCATTTTGGGCTTTTTCATCAAGAAGACGTTGTATTTCCTCACTTTTCCATTGAGAAAGAATATCTAACTTAGCCTCTTCAAGTGTTTTATCGCGGGCAGGAATAATTTTATCGACCTTATACCAGAGATATCCACCATTTTGAAAAGAGAGAGGATCAAGATCGATTCCTTCATTTGATTGATAGATGGCATTCAGTAAAATATCTTTTTGAGGTAAATCCGTGAGTATTGCACCTTCAAGCGTTTTTCCCGTTTTATCAATGGTAATTGTGCGCAAAGATAACTTGTATTGGTCAGCTAGCTCTTTGAGAGAAGCACCCTCAAAACGAGCATTTTCAATGGCTACATAATTGTTACGGATATCATCAGTAGCACGATTTTTGGCAAGTGTTTGGCGAATATTTTCTTCGACACTTTCAAAAGGAAGAGAGCTTGAGGGTTCAATATGTGTGACGCGAATGATAATAGGTCCCTGTAAGTCATTTATCACAGTACTGACTTGGCCTTGTTGAAGTTCAAAAATTTCAGATGCTAGATGACTAGGAAGTTCATTTTCTGCGAGAGGACCTTTTTTTATGTCATTAAGAGTCTTTTTTTCAGCTTTTACCAGTTCATCAAAACTCAATCCATCAGCTATTTTTTTTGCTGCATTATCGGCTTCTTCACGTGAGGGGAATTGCAGTTCCTCGAATGTACGCTTTTCAGGCGTTACAAAACGTGAAGCATTTTGTGTATAATAGGCTTTTGCCTCATCTGTTGAGATATCTTTAGGTTTTACAAAATCATTAAGTTCCATAGATAGCAAAGAGACAGTGCGGTATTCTGGAGCACGAAATTGACTTTGATGTGTTTTAAACCATTTTTGTAGTGTTTCGTCATCAGGATCAGAAATTGTTTCCTTTTCTTTTAGATCAATAACAAGATAATCAGCAATACGCATTTCTCCTTGATAAAGAGCAAGTGCTTTATAAAAGAGATTGGGTGCTTTCATATCAGAGAGTAAAGCTGAAATAAGTTGGTTACGCTTTTCTTGTTTGGTGTAATAATTAAGAAAAGCACTTTCACTAATACGTAAATGCTGAAGATAGTTATAAAATAAATTTTTATCAAAAGTGCCATTTACTTGGAACATCTTATCAGAACCAATCGTATGAGCTATTGTATCTTTTGAAAGACTTATTTTCATTTTACGTACTTGTTCATCAAGTAATACATTTTGTTGTAATTGATTAAACACAAAAGCAGGAATTTGGTATTGCTGCATTTCATTTGCTGTAAACATTCGTCCAAGATGAGCAGCATGTGCTAAACGAGCGCTTTGATCGGCAAGTGCAAGACGATAATCATCGACAGTTACTCTGGACTTTCCAGAAGTAATAAGATCTCTTTCACTTTTTTTGTGTAATTGCGGTATTCCCCATAGAAGAATGAAGCATAAGAGTAAAATAGCAAGGAAAATTCTAGAAATCCAAGAATTTGTAGCATTTCTTATGATGTCAAGCATTGTTCAAGTCCATTTTTAATGTGAATTATTATCAAAGCTAATGGAATTTGCAATAAAGAGATGAAAGATGCAAGCTTTAAAGACTTGCTTTCATGTTATAATTTGGTAACTACAGATAAACAATGTATTGTAAGAGCTCTTGAGGTGAAAATATGTCTCCAAATACTCGGCCTTTTCTTGCTGGAAATTGGAAAATGAATGGAACGAGTGAATCGCTTGGAGAGTTGCGTGCTATTGCTACAGGCGTTAGCTCTGATCTCAGTCATCTTTTTGAGGCACTTATTTGCGTCCCAGCAACGCTTTTATCTCGTGCTTCTGATATGCTGGATGGTGAAAATCTCCTTTTGGGAGGACAAAATTGTCATTTTGATGATCATGGTCCCTATACTGGAGATATTTCAGCTTTTATGCTTAAAGAAGCAGGAGCAAGTCATGTCATTATTGGGCATTCAGAACGTCGTACAGTGTATCAGGAAAATGATGCGATTGTCTGTGCCAAAGTGCAAGCTGCGTGGCGAGCAGGTCTTGTGGCTCTTGTGTGTATTGGTGAAACATTGGAGGAGCGTAATAATAATAAAGTGCTGGACATTCTCACGCAGCAGCTTGAAGAATCTTTACCAGATGATGCAACAGCAGAGAATACCATTATCGCTTATGAACCTGTTTGGGCGATAGGCACCGGCAATACAGCGACTCCAGAAGATATTGCAAAAGTACATCATTTCATTCGCGATAAGGTGCGTTCTCGTTTTAGTGGTGAAGGCAATGAGATACGCCTGCTTTATGGTGGGTCCGTAAAGCCATCCAATGCATTTGAGCTTTTAAGCATTCCTCATGTTAATGGTGCTTTGATAGGTGGAGCAAGCTTAAAAGCAATTGATTTTTTAACTATTTGCGATGTTTGTCGTAAACTATAGTAGAGAAATTTGAGTTTCCCCTTGGATTGTGTGTTATTTATGTGTAAATAGCTATGAAAGAGTTATTTGAAGAGCAGGGTTTATGCAAACAGTACTTATAGTTATTCATTTGTTGATTGTGATTACTTTGGTTGGTGTTATATTAATCCAACCTTCAGAAGGTGGTGGGCTAGGTGTGAGTAATAGCTCAGGGTTGATGAAAACTCGTGGATCTCGAAATCCTTTAACACGTTTGACTGCTATTTTAGCCTGTTGTTTTTTTGTTGTGTCTATTGGACTTACCGTGGTGGGTAATATATCAAATTCTAGTTCTGATATTTTAAAGCGTATACCGGTTAATTCAGAGCAGAATTCTAGCAATAAAGGCTCAGAATCAGTCCCATCATCAGATGGTGAGTCTTCCCCTTCTATTCTTGAACAGCTAGGAGGCAATTCGAATTCTCCGCAGGAACAGAAACAGTCCACAAATCCTGAAGCAGAAAGTCCAGTTCCACCGGTTCTTGAAAATACAGTTCCGGATAACAGTACGAAATAGTTTTTTAAGAAAATATAGACTTTTTAAAAAGGTGATTTTTTCACCTTTTTTATTTTAGAAGAAAAATTGTTTCTTTTTGCATTTTTTGCTGGAAAAATCATTATAAATTGCTTATCATCATAAGCCCATGGCACGTTATATTTTTATTACTGGTGGTGTGGTTTCTTCCCTTGGAAAAGGCATCGCAGCGGCGGCGTTAGCAGCGTTATTACAGGCTCGTGGCTATCGTGTACGTCTTCGCAAACTTGATCCTTATTTAAATGTTGATCCAGGTACGATGTCACCTTATCAACATGGTGAAGTATTTGTGACCGATGATGGTGCAGAAACGGATCTTGATCTTGGTCATTATGAGCGTTTTACTGGGCGTTCTGCAAATAGCCAAGATAATATCACAACAGGGCGTATTTATCGCAATATCATTGAACGAGAGCGGCGTGGTGATTATTTGGGGGCAACAGTCCAAGTTATTCCTCATGTTACGGATGAAATTAAGAGATTCATTACGATGGGAAATGAAGAATTTGATTTTGTTTTGTGTGAGATAGGTGGAACGGTTGGTGATATTGAAGCAATGCCTTTTCTAGAAGCGATTCGCCAGCTTCGCAATGAGCTACCAAGACAAAGTGTCGTTTATGTCCATCTCACATTAATGCCTTATATACCTTCGGCAGGTGAATTAAAAACGAAACCAACACAACATTCTGTCAAAGAATTGCAAGCAATTGGTATTTCTCCTGATATTTTGCTTGTACGTGCAGATCGATCTATTCCAGAAACAGAACGGTGCAAATTATCACTTTTTTGTAATGTTCGCTCCAATGCAGTCATTCAGGCATTAGATATGCCAACAATTTATGATGTTCCTATGGCATATCATAAGGAGGGTTTGGACTCTGAAGTTCTTTGCGCTTTTGGAATCGATTCGGCACCTTCCCCTCAGATGGATCGTTGGGAAGATATTACGCATCGTATTCACCATCCTGAAGGAGAAGTTACGATTGCTGTTGTAGGAAAATATACGGGTTTAAAGGATGCTTATAAATCTCTTATTGAAGCGATTGCGCATGGTGGTTTAGCGAATAAAGTGAAAGTTAATATTGAGTGGATTGATTCGGAACTTTTTGAAAAAGAAGATTCTGTTTCAGCTTTACAAAAAGCCCATGGAATTTTGGTTCCAGGTGCTTTTGGGGCACGAGGAGCAGAAGGAAAGATTCGAGCAATTCAATTTGCGCGAGAGCGTAAAGTTCCATTTTTAGGGATTTGTTTTGGAATGCAATTAGCTTGTATAGAAGCCGCGCGCAATATTGCACAGATTAAGAATGCTTCATCAAGTGAGTTTTGCGAAACAGAAAATCCAATTGTAGGTTTAATGACAGAATGGCTTAAAGGAGACGTTCTTGAAAAACGTACAAGAAATGGTGATCTCGGCGGATCAATGCGTCTTGGTGCTTTTGCTGCTGAATTAAAAGAAGAGAGTCATATTGCTCAAATTTATGGGATGACCAAGATTGTCGAGCGACATCGTCATCGTTATGAGGTCAATATTGATTATAAGGATAAGTTAGAACAGTGTGGTTTGATTTTTTCTGGGATGTCTCCTGATGGTATTTTACCAGAAACAATAGAATATGCAGATCATCCATGGTTTATTGGTGTTCAATATCATCCAGAGTTAAAATCCCGTCCTTTTGATCCACATCCGCTTTTTTCTTCTTTTATTGAAGCCGCTGTAGAACAAAGTCGATTGGTTTAATGCATAAATTGGGTTACTTTTCTTTTGAGGGATAAAATGACTAAACCAAAAGCCCGTGTGAAAGTTGGAAATATTATTTTTTCAAATGAAATGCCTCTTTCATTAATTGCAGGGCCGTGTCAGATGGAAAGTCGCGATCATGCTTTTGAAATGGCTGGTCGCATTAAAACAATTACCGATCAGCTTGGTATCGGGTTTGTTTATAAATCGAGTTACGATAAAGCTAACCGAACTTCTTTAGGGGCGGCACGTGGTATTGGTCTTGAAAAAGCAATGGCTGTTTTTTCTGATTTAAAAAAGGAGTTTGATTGTCCCATATTAACTGATGTGCATACAGAAGAGCAATGTACAATTGTTTCTTCTACGGTTGATATTTTACAAATACCGGCTTTTTTATGTCGTCAAACAGATCTTTTGGTAGCAGCCGCCAAAACAGAGTGTGTTATTAACATTAAAAAAGGTCAGTTTTTAGCGCCGTGGGACATGGAGAATGTTTTAAAAAAGGTTGTTTACAGTGGTAATCCGAATGTTATGCTTTGTGAGCGAGGCACGTCATTTGGTTACAACCGACTTATTTCTGATATGCGCTCGTTGCCTATTTTACGTTCATTTGGTGCTCCTGTTATTTTTGACGCAACGCATTCTGTTCAAGAACCTGGGGGGCAGGGTGCTTCATCTGGTGGACAGCGTCAATTTGTTGAAGTTTTAGCACGTGCGGCTGTTTCTGTTGGGGTAGCAGGTATTTTTTTAGAAACGCATCAAGATCCAGATAATGCACCTTCTGATGGACCCAACATGGTTAAACTTGATAATTTAAAAAGATTGCTTGAGACTTTAATGGAGTTTGATTATCTGTCAAAGAAGTTGAATTGAGAAGAGAAAAAATATTCCATTAATAGGACATTAGAAATGAATCAAGACTTTTATTGGATAAGGAAACACATATGACTATAATTGTCGATATCATTGGACGTGAAGTTCTTGATAGCCGTGGTAATCCAACGGTAGAAGTTGATGTTCATTTGGAGAATGGAGCTTTTGGTCGTGCTCTGGTTCCATCGGGAGCTTCAACAGGAGCACACGAGGCTATAGAGCTTCGTGATGGTGGTTTGCGCTATCAAGGGAAAGGTGTTGAAAAAGCGATTGCTGCAGTTAATAGCGAAATTCTTGAAGAACTTGGTGGGCGGGATGCAACAAATCAAATCGCTATTGATCAAGCGATGATTGCTTTGGATGGAACGCCAAACAAAGCCCGTCTTGGTGCCAATGCACTTCTTGGTGTTTCATTAGCTGTTGCAAAAGCAGCTGCGGATTCATTAAATTTACCTTTGTATCGTTATATTGGTGGTACACAAGCGCATATTCTTCCAACCCCTATGATGAATATTATTAATGGTGGCGTTCATGCTGATAATCTGATTGATTTTCAGGAGTTTATGATTATTCCTATAGGAGCCCCTACTGTAAGAGAAGCCATTCGTTATGGCGCTGAAATTTTCCATGCGTTGAAAAAGCGTTTAAAAGATGCGGGTTATAATACCAATGTTGGTGATGAAGGTGGTTTTGCACCTCAATTTAAAAGTGCTGATCAAGCAATTGATTTTATTATGGAATCTATTACAACATGTGGCTACAAACCAGGGGAACAAATTGCCATTGGTTTAGACTGTGCTTCAACCGAATTTTATAAAAATGGTTCGTATTTTTATAAAGGTGAGGGGAAATGCCGTGACATCCAAGAGCAGGTAGATTATTTAGCGCAGCTTGTGAAAAATTATCCTATTATTACAATTGAAGATGGAATGGCTGAGGATGATTGGGAAGGTTGGAAGTTACTCACTGACACAATTGGAGGAAAATGTCAGCTTGTTGGCGATGATTTGTTTGTAACGAATTCAGCACGTTTGCGTGATGGCATCAAAATGGGGGTAGGCAATTCTATTCTCATAAAAGTTAATCAAATTGGTACATTGAGTGAAACACTTGATGCTGTAGAAGTAGCACATAAGGCAGGTTATCGTGCCATTATATCTCATCGTTCAGGCGAAACAGAGGATTCTTTTATTGCAGATCTTGCTGTTGCAACGAATTGTGGACAAATTAAAACAGGTTCTCTTGCACGTTCGGATAGATTAGCAAAATACAATCAACTTATTCGTATTGAAGAAATGCTAGGAGCCCAAGCGCGTTATGCTGGTGATTTATATCGTGTATAGTTGTGAGCACAAAATATAAAAGTATGAGATCATTTAGACTATGAAATTGAGATTTCTTATCAAAGGCATATACGCAATAATTTTTAAGTGTTTAAATTTATAGGGATTAAGATGAGAGGTATAATTATTAGTCAAGATCAAGGAACTTATCTCGTTTCGGGTGATGATGGTAAACGTTATCAGTTTGCGACTTGGGATTGGATGGGAAAGAATCCGCCAAGGATCGGTTGTACTGTTGATTTTGTTTGTGAGGGGGGTGTTGTCAGTTCTGTTTTTCCATTGTTGAGACCAGGTACAGAGAACTCAAAGATAATGTTCGCACTCCTTTGTTGGTGTTCAGGTATCTTTGGTGTCCATCGCTTTATGGTTGGTAAAGTTCGGACTGGTGCTTTAATGCTGGTTCTATCCTTATCATTGTTTGGATTGATAATTACCGGTATTTGGGCAATTGTTGATTTTATAGTCATTCTTGGTGGAAGATTTACGGATAAAGATGGGAATCAGATTACAGATTTTTAAAAATTTTATAATAAAGAGAAAGTAATTCAGTTCTCTTGTTATTTTTATCAATATATTAAGTTCATAATGCCGAATTATTGTACTATATGTCTTTAATGTGAGATATTAAGAGAAATATGCACAGTTGAATAAAAGTATTGAAAAAGACTGTGCTATTTTATGTGAGTAAAACAACGGCGTAAATCCACTAAGGTGTGTTTTGTATTGCTGCTTATAGCAGCAGAAAACATTAGCTCATTGGGGGGATCAAAACTATTTTAATTTCACGTTTATCACGGCTGCTACAAATTTTATTTATACCGTGAGGTTAATCAACATATTATAAAAAGAAATAATCTCTTTATGAATAACACATGAGGAGAAGCTTTATAGGTGGTCGAGGATGAAAGGTAAGATTATTGGTCAGGATCAAAGGGTTTATCTCGTTTTTGGAGATGATGGTAAGCGTTATCAATTTTCGCCTGAAGATTTGTTAGGGAAAAAACACCAAAGGTAGGGGATACCATTGATTTTGTCTATGAATGGATACCATTAAATCTATTTTTCCTATCTCGGTTGAAGGTCAGTCACAAAAATTAAATGTGATGCGAGCGATCGTTTACCTGTTTTTGTGCATTGGGGATTCATCACTTTATGGTTGGTAGAGTTGTATCGGGACTTATAACGCTTCTTATAAGTGTAATAGGTCTGCTATTTTGGGGGATCGGGTTTTTTGACAACTATACTTTGATAACTATACCTTGGGCATTGATTGATTTTATATTTATTTTAACAGGAAATTTTAGGGACAAAGATGAGGGTAAATTGAAAATAACAAATTATTTGGGTGTAGATTTGGTAATGAGGTATTAATCAAAATCGTGCATAGTTGGGCAAAATATTAAAAAATTTGTGCTGTAAAGACTGTGCTATTTTATGTGGACAAAGCAGAAACGTCGATCAATCAAAGTGCGCTTTGTACTACCTCTTATGACGGTGGGAGTCTTAAGCTATTTCAGTTATCACATTTATCATGGTGAGTATGGATTGTATTCACGCAGTGAAGTTAATCAGCATATTAGCGAATTAGAAAAGGAGCTTCATAAAATAGAAGCTGAGCGGATATTCATGGAAAAGCGTATTTCTCTTTTACGCAATGGACATATAGAAAAAGATATGTTGGATGAGTATGTCCGAAAGAATTTGAACTTTTCTAAGCCAAATGAACTGACAATCTTAATACCTTGAAATGATACCAAAGGTAAATGAAAAATCGCTTAATTTAAACAACAATCAGCAATGATATTGTTTAAGCCGATTGATAAGGCTTGTAACTTTTGTTCGTAAAGGTTATTCCTAAATAATCATAAAAGGGAGTTTAATATGGCAGAACGACTTAAAAAAAATTCTGCGTCGGTGGCGCGCACTGCATTATCAAGCACCACAAAGAAAGCACCAATAGCAGACTTTACAAAAGAAGAAGAAATTGATGCTTATCGTGAAATGCTTTTAATTCGCCGTTTTGAAGAAAAAGCAGGACAGCTTTATGGTATGGGGCTTATTGGGGGATTTTGTCACCTTTATATTGGTCAGGAAGCCGTTGTTATAGGAACATTGAAAGCGGCAAAAGAAGGTGATCAGGTTATTACGTCTTACCGTGATCATGGTCATATGTTAGCCGTTGGGATGAGTCCGCGTGGTGTCATGGCAGAATTAACGGGACGTCAAGGTGGCTTTTCCAAAGGGAAAGGTGGCTCGATGCATATGTTCTCTAAAGAAAAGAACTTTTATGGAGGACATGGTATTGTTGGTGCGCAGGTTCCAATTGGTTCAGGTTTGGCATTTTCGAATCAGTACCTTGGTAAAGATAATGTGACATTAGTTTATTTTGGTGATGGTGCCGCAAATCAGGGGCAGGTTTACGAAAGTTTTAATATGGCTTCACTTTGGAAGCTTCCTGTTGTTTATATTATTGAAAATAATCAGTATGCTATGGGAACGTCAGTTTCACGTGCATCTGCAGAAACTGATTTTTCCCGACGTGGTCTTTCTTTTGAAATTCCAGGTATTGTTGTTGACGGCATGGATGTTCGGTCAGTAAAAGGAGCTGCTGATGAAGCGATTTCTTGGGCACGCTCAGGTAAAGGACCGATCATTCTTGATATGCAGACCTATCGCTATCGTGGTCATTCCATGTCTGATCCAGCAAAATATCGTTCAAAGGAAGAAGTCCAAAAAATAAAAGAGGAACACGATCCGATTGATCAAGTAAAAAGTCGGATTCTTAAGAAAAATTGGGCGAACGAAGATGATTTAAAGTCTATTGAGAAAGAGGTTCGTGCAATTGTTGCTGATGCGGCAGATTTTGCACAAAGTGATCAAGAGCCAGATGCTTCTGAGCTCTATACTGATATTTTAGTTTGATGCGAGGGAAGCAAGTATGTCTATTGATATTTTGATGCCGGCGCTTTCACCAACTATGGAAGAAGGTAAACTGTCTAAATGGCTCAAGAGAGAAGGTGATAAGGTTAGCTCTGGCGATGTTATTGCTGAAATTGAAACGGATAAGGCTACAATGGAAGTAGAGGCCGTTGATGAAGGTACTCTTGGCAAAATTTTTGTGCCTGAAGGTTCTGAAGGCGTAAAGGTTAACACTGTTATTGCGATTTTGTTAGAAGAAGGTGAGCGTGCTGAGGATATTTCGCAACCTACGGATACAGCACAAAAACCTAAGGAATCTCCTCTTTCTCTGCCTTCGTCAGTTCCGCAGGTTCCTACTTTTGATACGTCTCCTGATTTTGATATTCCAGCGGGAACACAAATGGTTACAATGACAGTTCGTGAAGCGCTTAATCAGGCTTTGGCTGAAGAAATGCGGCGTGATGAAAAAGTTTTTCTCATGGGGGAAGAAGTCGCGCAATATCAAGGTGCCTATAAGGTTAGTCAGGGTTTATTGGAAGAATTCGGAGAGCGCCGAGTTATTGATACCCCAATTACAGAGCACGGCTTTGCTGGGTTGGCTGTTGGGGCTGCTTTTGGAGGGTTACGTCCCATTGTTGAGTTTATGACCTTTAATTTTGCGATGCAGGCGATGGATCAAATTATTAACTCAGCAGCAAAAACACGTTATATGTCTGGTGGACAAATGACCGCTCCTATGGTTTTCCGAGGTCCCAATGGTGCGGCTGCCCGTGTTGGTGCTCAACATTCTCAATGCTACGCTGCATGGTACAGTCATGTACCAGGTTTGAAAGTTGTCATGCCTTATAGTGCTGCAGATGCAAAAGGTTTGCTGAAAGCTGCTATTCGTGATGATAATCCTGTTATTTTTCTTGAAAATGAGATTTTGTATGGGCATCAATTTGATGTCCCTCAACTGGATGATTTTGTTTTGCCTATTGGTAAGGCGCGTATTCATAAGTCTGGACAAGATGTGACGATTGTCGCGTGTGGAATTGGAATGCATTATGCCGTTCAAGCGTTGCCGGAAATTGAACAGCTTGGTATTGATGTTGAATTGATTGATTTACGAACCATTCGCCCGATGGATCTTCCAACAATTCTTTCTTCGGTTAAAAAAACAGGTCGTTTGGTAACAATTGAAGAGGGATTTCCTCAGTCATCCGTGGGAACTGAAATAGCAACGCGTGTTATGCAGCAGGCTTTTGACTATCTTGATGCGCCAATTGCTACGATTTCTGGCAAAGATGTTCCGATGCCTTATGCCGCTAATCTTGAGAAGTTGGCTTTGCCTAATATTGCTGAAATTATTGAGGCCGTTAAGGCTGTGACATACAGAGCATAACGGAGGAAAGCATAATGCCCATTAAAATTACAATGCCAGCGCTTTCCCCTACGATGGAAGAGGGAAATTTAACAAAATGGAATATTAAGGAGGGAGATAAAGTTTTCTCTGGTGATGTTATTGCTGAAATTGAGACGGATAAAGCGACAATGGAAGTCGAAGCCGTTGATGAAGGTAGGGTTGCCAAAATTGTTGTTCCTGCTGGAACACAAGGCGTTAAAGTAAATGCTTTAATTGTTGTTTTAGCAGAAGAAGGTGAAGATTTAGCTGAAGCTGCAAAAGTTTCAGAAGAAATCTCTTCTTCTACAAGACAAGAACCAGAGGGCGTAAAACAGACAGATTCTCTGAAACAGACGGACTCAAAGGGTACAAAAATGTCTCATGAATCATCAGCTCAGCAATTAATGCAGCAAGATAAAAAGGAAGCGCGTCTTTTTGCCTCTCCCTTAGCGCGGCGATTAGCATCTCAGGAAGGTCTTGATTTATCCCTTATTTTTGGAAGTGGTCCGCATGGGCGTATTATCAAGCGCGATGTAGAAAAAGCTGTAAGTAGTGATATTTCTAAAGTGTCTTATTCATCACAAATAGGGGAGCTAGTAGCTACAGGTGCTTCTGACAAACAGATACTGAAACTCTTTAAAGAGGATGAATATACCTTCGCACCCCATAATAATATGCGTAAAACAATCGCAACACGTTTGATGGAATCAAAACAGAGAGTTCCACATTTCTATGTAACGGTAGATTGTGAACTTGATGCGCTATTAGCACTGCGTACACAACTGAATGCTGCTGCACCAATGATTAAGGGGCAGGAAGAAACTCAGCCTACTTATAAGCTTTCTGTTAATGATATGGTGATCAAAGCTGTCGCACTTTCTTTGAAAGCTGTTCCTGATGCGAATGTCTCTTGGCTTGAAGGCGGAATGCTTCATCATAAACATTGTGATGTTGGGGTTGCTGTTTCTATTCCCAATGGATTAATTACGCCGATTATTCGCCATGCAGAGGAAAAGCCGTTATCCCTTATTTCCAAAGAGATGAAGGATTTTTCAAAGCGTGCGCGTGAGGGCAAGTTAAAAATGGAAGAATATCAGGGTGGAACAACAGCTGTATCAAATATGGGGATGTATGGTATAAAAAGTTTTTCGGCTATCCTTAATCCACCGCATGCGACGATTTTTGCGATTGGTGCAGGGGAAGAACGCGCCGTTGTTAAAAATGGTACATTAGTTGTTGCGACAGTTATGTCAGTTACAATTTCTGCGGATCATCGTGCTGTCGATGGTGCTTTAGCCGCAGAGCTCGCGCGGACTTTTAAGAAGATAATTGAAAATCCATTAGCAATGTTAGTTTGAACTGTTTAACAGTTCTTCACGTAAGTTGTGAGAGAGTGTGTTAAGAGAATAAAAACAAATTTAAGAGTTTGAAGAGCAATGTTATTGCTATTTCTGGTTTGGGTAAAGCATTTACGTGAAGCTTAAAGCAAAAGACATAAGATAATTCTGTGATGTTGTTTTGCAGTCTTAAGTTCAAAAAATGCATATCCGTTTTATATATATATCCATGGAGGAATTACTGTGGCAAATCTTTATGATGTAATTGTGATTGGATCAGGTCCAGGCGGATATGTAACCGCAATTCGTGCAGCACAATGTGGTTTTAAGACTGCGATTGTTGAACGTGAACATTTGGGAGGGATCTGTTTAAATTGGGGATGTATTCCAACAAAGGCCCTTCTACGTTCAGCGGAAATGAAACATTTTGCTGAACATGCAAAAAATTATGGATTAAAAATTAATGGTTCAATTGAGGCAAACATCAAAGATGTTGTGGCACGTTCACGCGGTGTTTCAGCACGTTTAAATGCTGGCGTTGATTTTTTAATGAAAAAAAACAAAATTGATATTATCTGGGGTGAAGCAAAGCTTACCAAAGAAGCGAAGGGAAGCCATCCTGCGGAAATTATGGTTTCTTCATCCTCAAAACCGATTATGCAACCGCAAAATCCAGTCCCTAAAGGGACGTTAGGGGAGGGAACTTATCAAGCAAAGTATATCATTATTGCAACGGGCGCGCGTCCTCGTGTCCTTCTTGGTATTGAGCCAGATGGAAAACTCATTTGGACTTATTTTGAAGCTATGATACCGCCAGCAATGCCAAAATCGCTTTTGGTTATAGGGTCTGGGGCTATTGGCATTGAATTTGCCTCTTTTTATCGTGATATGGGAGCTGAGGTAACTGTTGTTGAAATGATGCCCCACATCATGCCTGCTGAAGATATTGAAATTTCAACGTTTGCTTGTAAACAGTTAGAGAAAAAAGGTTTACGCATTCTTCGTCAAGCAAAAGTAACAAAGGTTGAAAAATCTTCTGATTCTGTGACTGTACATATTGATGTTCAAGGTAAAATAGAGTCAATGACTGTTGACCGATTGATTTCCGCTGTTGGGGTGCAAGGTAATATTGAGAATCTTGGTTTAGAAGCTTTGGGAATAAAAACCGATCGCGGGTGCATTGTAACCGATGAATGGAGTTGGACGGGGGTGGAAGGCATTTATGCTATTGGTGATGTAGCAGGTCCTCCTATGTTGGCACATAAAGCAGAAGAAGAAGGTGTGATATGTATTGAGCATCTTGCAGGTTTAAAGAATGCTCATCCGCTTGATAAAAGAAAAATTCCAGGGTGTACATATTGTACACCACAGGTTGCCTCTGTAGGGCTTTCAGAAGCTACAGCAAAAGAAGCAGGTTATGATATACGTATTGGTCGTTATTCTTTTGCTGCGAATGGCAAGGCGATTGCTTTGGGTGAAGATCAGGGGTTAGTAAAAACGATTTTTGATAAAAAAACAGGACAGCTTCTTGGGGCCCATATGGTAGGGGCTGAGGTAACAGAATTGATACAGGGTTTTGTTATTGCCATGAATCTTGAAACAACAGAAGAAGAATTAATGCATACTGTCTTTCCACATCCGACTTTATCGGAAATGATGAAAGAAAGTGTATTGGATGCTTATGGTCAAGTTTTAAACGCTTGATGACTGGATTGTGTGAAAGATTTTATATTTTTGATTGTTACTTCGTATTTATAAGGCAAAGGCTTAAATGGTTACGGTTGTTGATAGAGTTACAAATAGACGTTTGCGTCATCCTGAAAAGGCACATCGTCCTGATACAAGCGTTCAAAAAAAGCCAGATTGGATTCGTGTAAAAGCGCCAACATCACCAATTTATAAGGAAACACATGGTATTGTACGTACGCATAAGTTAGTGACTGTATGTGAAGAAGCTGGTTGCCCTAATATTGGCGAATGTTGGAGCCAGCGGCATGCTAGCTTTATGATTTTAGGTGAAATATGTACGCGTGCTTGTGCTTTTTGTAACGTTGCAACAGGTATTCCACTTGCCGTTGATGATAATGAGCCAGAACGCGTAGCCGATGCTGTTGCACGGATGGAATTAAAACATGTTGTCATTACATCTGTTGATCGTGATGATCTTGCTGATGGTGGTGCTGAGCATTTTGCAAAAGTTATTTATGCGATTCGTCAAAAAACTCCTAAAACAACAATTGAAGTTCTGACACCTGATTTTCGTCATAAGGATGGCGCTTTAGAAGTTGTTGTTGCTGCTAAGCCTGATGTTTTTAATCATAACTTAGAAACAGTTCCTTCTAAATATTTGAAGGTTCGTCCAGGGGCACGTTATTTTCATTCAATTCGTTTATTACAACGCGTTAAAGAACTTGATCCAACAATTTTTACAAAATCGGGAATTATGGTTGGACTTGGGGAGGAGCGAAATGAAATTTTGCAATTGATGGATGATTTGCGCTCTGCTGATGTTGACTTTATGACGATTGGACAATATTTGCAGCCTACACGAAAACATCATCCAGTTGTTCGTTTTGTGCCTCCTGAAGAATTTGAGTCTTTTGCCAAGATTGGTAAAGTAAAAGGATTTTTACATATGGCCTCCAATCCTCTGACGCGTTCATCTCATCATGCTGGAGATGATTTTGCTATTTTGCAAAAAGCGCGTGATGAAAAATTTTCCTTACAGAGATAATTATGCCGATTTTTACAATACATCGGCAGATCACCCATAGTGCCAGTGAAATGTTTGAGCTGGTTTCAGATATTGAGCGTTATCCTGAATTTTTACCAATGTGTGAGTCTTTGATAGTACGTTCTCGAAAAGAGTATGGGAAAAAAATGTTGCTTCTTGCGGATATGACCGTTGGCTATAAGATTATCCGTGAAACTTTTACGACTCAAGTATTTCTTCAGCCGGAAAAAAATCTTATAGAAGTTAAATATATTGATGGTCCATTCAAATATCTTGAAAATCGTTGGTCTTTTCATGATATTGAAAATACCAATGCATGTAATGTAGAGTTTTTTATTGATTATGAATTTAAAAGTAAAACGCTTGGATTAGTGATGGGCTCAATGTTTGATATTGCGTTTCGTAAATTCACCGACGCTTTTGAGAAGCGTGCGCATCAGATTTATGGCTCTACGATAACATAGTCTATTCTGTTATTTTTTAACAATACGTATTGCTTATAACAGCGTGAAGGTGAAAACTGGTTTTCATCTTTACTATTTGTTTTAATTCATCTTTTTCAGCTTTGAAAAGCATATTAAAGGAATATCATTTTAAATGATGAAGATGATGCACAGCTTTACGCTTTTGTTTCTCTTTTTTAATAGAGGCATATCCAAACAAAACGCCCAAATAGGACATGCTTGCGTCATACCCATTTCATAATAAATAGTAGAGATACTCGTAAAAGTATATAAATCAACATCTTTACACTTATAAAAAAGTCAGCCTGCACCATTTATTTGCCATCTCTCAAGATGTTGCGCGAGCTCTTAGCATTTGAGAGAGGTACAAGTATCCCTTTCTTTAATTATTTTATTTATACAGTTTTTTTCTTGTGGCGTGCAAGTGAATAAATTTGATTGATTCAACTTAAAGTTGTGGCACAATAAATCATTTTTTCAAGATGTTGACGATTATAGACTCAATGTGGAATAGAGAGCTTTGAAATTAGTATGGGGAATTCAGTGAAGCAATTCCAGAATCATTTTAAAAACATTTTCAACAGTTGCATGGCGGATAGCATTGCGGTTAAGATGACCAAAGTGCATTTCTTTGTGCAGAGTTTTATGATTTTTGTAAGCAACTGCGCAGTGCACAAGTCCTACAGGTTTATCAAGACTTGCTCCTCTTGGACCAGCAATTCCTGTTACAGAGACTGCAATGTCAGCTTGTGAATGTTTTAATCCACCCTCAGCCATTGCAAGAGCAACTTCTTTTGAAACGGCGCCATAGGTTCTTATAAGTTCAGCACAAACGCCAACAAGGCGTGTTTTAGATTCATTTGAATAAACAACAAATCCACAATCGAGAACATCTGACGAGCCTGCAATATTTGTGAGGCTTGCAGCAATGAGTCCTCCTGTACAAGACTCTACAGTTGTTAACAGCAAACCTTTTTGGCGAAAGATATTAAGGACTTCATGTGCTTGTTTTTCACAAAGATATGTCATTGGGGAAGTTCTCCTGAATAAAGAACGCTCACTGTTGCAAGAGCAGCAATTCCTTCACCGCGACCAATAAATCCAAGCCTTTCATTTGTTGTTGCTTTGATAGAGATTCGATCAGGTGTTATTGAAAGTATCGTCATAAGATTTTCTGTCATGGCATGACGATAGGGACCAATTTTAGGATTTTCAGCAATAATTGTGATATCAACATTGGCGATACGACCACCTGCTTGTTTTAGAATATCAAGAGCATGACGGAGAAAAATTTCTGATGATGCATTTTTCCATTGAGGATCAGAGGGAGGGAAATGTGTGCCAATATCTCCAGCACCTCGCGTAGCGAGCAGGGCATCTGTTAGCGCATGAAGAGCAACATCCGCATCGGAGTGTCCATTCAATTTTTTATGAAAAGGAATTTTTATACCACATAAAATAAGAAAATCACCATCCTCGAAAGAGTGAACATCATAACCATTGCCGGTGCGGATATCAGGAAATATTTGCATTTTCTTTTGGAGATATAAATGTGCAGTATTAAAATCTTCATGCCATGTAATTTTTATGTTGTTAGGATCCCCAGGAACGGTACGCATAGGAATTCCAAACCATTCGGCAATCGCAGAATCGTCAGTGAATTCTTTTTTGCAAGCTTGTTTTGCTTGTTTATGGGCCGCTAAGATATGTTCAAAGGGAAAACACTGTGGAGTTTGTGCACTATAAAGATGGGTACGGGGAATTGTTTCTAAAACATGCTGATTATTTATACGTTTAAGGGTATCAGAGATGGGCAGAACAGGAAGAACACCTTCTTGAGGTGTGATCGTGTTGTGAATGTTATCAAGAAGCTTGTTTTCGATAAAGGGGCGTGCACCATCATGAATATGCACATATTGGGGATTGAATTTTTTGAGTGCCTGAAGTCCATGTAAGGTAGAGATTTGACGTGTCCTGCCTCCTTCAACGATAATAAGGCGCTCTTTAAAATCGCCGATAGCTTGTTCACAGATTTGACGATCTTCTGGATGAATAACAAGGATAATTGTTGTGATAGCTGGATGCTGCAAAAAACAATGCACGGTATGATAAATAATCGGCTTTTGTCCTAGAAGCCGATATTGTTTTGGAATTTTATGGGGAGACCCTGCTCTTTCACCGCGTCCAGCAGCTAATATTATTGCTGCAATAGAAATACTTAATCTCCTCGTGTTATAATCTTAGTTTGCTTTTTTGTCATTAATTTTAAAATGATTTTGAAAGGATGGTTGTTGTAGATCAGCAAGGGATATCACGGATAACACCTCAAAAAAAGCATTTAATGCTTTTTGAAGTGCGGTATTTAAACCACAAAAATCAATCAAGGGGCAAGTCGGTTCTGCAGTATCGAAACATTCTGCGAGGGAAAAGTTGTCTTCTGTTACTTTCACAACATCAGCGACTGAAATCTCTGCTGCGGGTTTCGCCAACCTAACTCCACCATTGCGTCCACGCACTGTTTGTATAAAACCTGCTTGAACAAGCAGCTGAAGGATTTTAAATAAAAAAAGTTCTGAAACGGCATATGCTTTAGCAATTTCTGGAACACGACTGAGAGTTCCCTGATTATCTGCACAATACATGAGCATTCGAAGAGCATAATTTGTTTGTTTTGTTAATCGCATCTCATTTCCTTCGTAAAGTATCGTCGAACACAGTTTATTTTAAGATATTTTGCAAAATGTAGAAGTTCTTTCTCATTGACTATATTTGCCCTATTTTAAATGTAGTATTAGTATTGTCAATTTTTGCTACAAAAGGTTATATGAGAATAATGGGATAAGGGTATGTAAGCTCATGACGAATATAACATCTGTAACGAATCTTCAAGACATAGATAAAAATACTTATAACGATGAGTTGTATCGTTTAAGTAAGGTATATATTTTTTTAGGGATTACAATTATTGTATTGGCGTTACTTACGGCCTCTGTTTCATTTATTATTCTTATTGGATTAACCCCTGTTGTTCCCAGTAGAACAGTAACCCTTATTCTTATAGGGATTAATAGTTTTTGGGTTTTAGGGCTTATTGTCATCGTTTTTTATGAGATGATTCCGATTATTCGTGCTTGGCGTTCAAGGCGTGCAGGATCGCGTCTTCATGTGCGCCTTATTTCATTGTTTGCACTTGTTGCGACAATGCCGGCTGTTGCTGTAGCTCTTGTATCGGGTCCAGCACTAAATTTGGGACTTGATCGATGGTTTGATACAACAACGCGGCAAATTGTGGGCTCTTCTATTGATTTAGCAAATGCTTATGCAGATGAAATGCTTCAAAATTTAAAAAATTTATCCTACGCGATGGCATTTGCACTTGATAACAAAAAACTCTTAGAACGTAATCCGGCTGAATATAGGATGCAATTGACGCGTCATGCTATAGGACGCAATTTGCGTGGCGCATTTTTGTTAAGTTCTAGCGGAGCTATTTTTATATCGAGTGCTCTTGGTGATGAAGATAAACTGCCAATTCCTCCTTCCAATCTTATTGAACGTGCAACCAGTGCGAGGCCTTTTTCTTTTCAACCAGGCGTGCATGATTATTTTGGTATTATTTTAAAATTTACCAACATTCCAAACACATTTTTATATTTGGTGCGTGACGTTGATAAAGGTGTTTTATCTGCTTTGCGTTTAACAGAAGTCAATACAGATCGTTATCGTGATTTAAATGAAAATCGCCTGCTGACGCAAATTGCATTTGGTATGCTTTATTTATGTCTTTTTTTTAGTTTATTCCTATCGGCTATTTGGGCTGCTATTGCTGTCGCTGATCGCTTAGTACGTCCTATTCGTCTTCTCATTAGTGCTGCTGATGATGTTGCTACTGGAAATATGGAAATTTTTGTGCCAGTACGCGCGAAGGACGGAGATATTGGGCAATTATCCAAAACTTTTAATTACATGGTCAGTGAATTGAAAAGTCGGCGCAATGAGTTGATTGCAGTACGTGATCAAATTGATGAGAGACGGCGTTTTTCTGAAGCAGTGTTATCGGGTGTAACAGCAGGAGTAGCGGGTATAGATGATAATGGTGATATTACAATTATTAATCGATCTATTGAAGCGATGTTTGATATTCGCTCTGAACACGTTGTTGGACAAAGTCTTTTATCTTTAAGTGCTGAAATTTGGCAGGTTTTTCAGTTTGCACGTTCATTGGATCGTAAAAATCATCGTGAGCAGGTTACTTTAAACGTTGCAGGAAAAGAGCGTGTCTGTAATGTCCAAGTTACGATGGAAGAGGATGATGGACAGGGGCAATCTTGGGTCCTAACAATTGATGATATTACAGACCTTGTTGCAGCACAACGTACAGCGGCGTGGGCGGATATTGCACGGCGTATTGCACACGAAATAAAAAATCCTCTCACACCCATTCAGTTATCCGCTGAACGCATTCGTAAACGTTATAACAAAGTTATTACACAAGATAGAGAGGTCTTTGAGCGGTGTATTGAGACAATTATTCGACAGGTTGGAGATATTGGGCGTATGGTTGATGAGTTTTCCTCTTTTGCACGTATGCCCAAACCACAAATGCATATTTTAGATATACGAGAATTGTTGCGCGAAGCATGTTTCTTGATAGAAGTGACACGACATGATATTCATTTTGAGCAAGATTTAGGAAGTCTACCACTTATGGGTGCATTTGATAACCGTCTCATTGTACAAGCTTTTTGCAATGTGATCAAAAATGCGAGCGAATCCATAGATTCAGTTATGCGAGAGGAAAATATTCACGGTCATATTCTTATCCGTTCTTATCGTCAAGAGGAATGGGTGGTTGTGGATGTTGTTGATAATGGGAAAGGACTTCCTAAAGAGCAAAGACAAAAGTTATTAGAGCCCTATATAACAACGCGGGAAAAAGGAACAGGGCTCGGGTTAGCCATTGTGCGCAAAGTTATTGAAGATCACGGTGGTTCCATGGAGCTTCATGATGCACCGGAGAGTTTTTATGAAGGTCGTGGTGCGATGATTCGTTTGATGTTTCCGGCGGATGGGGGTAAGCAGGGTAGTATTATACAAGCCATAAATCATAAGATAGGGGAATAGTATGGTATCAGATATCTTGATTGTTGATGATGAAGCAGATATTCGTGAGCTTGTTGCTGGTATTTTAGATGATGAAGGTTATGAAACGCGTGTTGCTTGTAACTCTGATGAAGCATTGGCTCAAATTAGTGAGCGTATTCCAAAGCTCATTTTTTTGGATATTTGGCTACAGGGTAGTCGTCTTGATGGTTTAGCACTGCTTGATGAAATTAAAACGCAATATCCGGCTCTTCCGGTCGTTATGATCTCTGGTCATGGTAATATTGAGACGGCTGTTTCCGCTATAAAGCGAGGGGCATATGATTTCATTGAAAAACCTTTTAAAGCTGATAGACTTGTATTGGTTGCAGAGAGAACACTTGAAAACTCAAATTTAAAACGTGAGCTTTTAGAATTGCGAAAGCGTTCGAACGAGACATTAGAGTTGCTCGGAAAATCGACAGTTGTAAAAAATTTGCGTCAAATCATAGAAAAAGTAGCACCAACCAATAGTCGCGTCATGATAACAGGTCCTTCAGGGGCAGGAAAAGAGACTGTTGCACGAACTATTCATGCGCTCTCAACGCGTTCGAATGGGCCATTTGTTACAATAAATGCTGCAACGATTACTCCGGAAAGAATGGAAATAGAGCTGTTTGGTAGTGAAATGGAAGGAAGAGAGCGCAAGATCGGTGCCTTAGAGGAAGCTCATGGCGGTATATTATATCTTGATGAAATTGCTGACATGCCACGTGAGACTCAAGGTAAGATTCTTCGGGTGTTAACGGGGCAGACATTTGAAAGAGTTGGCGGCACAAAACGTGTTAAGGTGGATGTCCGTATTATTTCTTCGACAGCGCAAAATCTTGAAAACCTCATTTCCGATGGGCGCTTTAGAGAAGATCTTTTCCACCGTCTTTCCGTTGTTCCTATTGCTGTTCCGCCCCTTTCAGCGCGTCGTGAAGATATTCCAGAACTTGTACATCATTTTGTAAAAACAATATCACAGCAGGTTGGGATTAAACCGCGTGCAATCAGTGATGATGTGATTGCTATTTTGCAAACGCATGCTTGGCCGGGTAATGTGCGGCAATTACGTAATAATATTGAGCGTCTTCTTATTCTTGTGCGGGATGGTGATGGTCCTATAACAGCGGACTTTCTTCCCAGTGAAGTAAGTGATTCTTTGCCACGTCTTCAAATGGATTCAGATGAAAGTATAATGGATTTGCCGTTACGTGAAGCACGAGAATTGTTTGAAAAGAGATATTTAGTGGCACAGATTGGGCGTTTGGGTGGAAATATATCACGTACTGCTGAATTTATAGGCATGGAGCGTTCAGCTTTGCACCGTAAACTTAAAGCGCTTGGAGTTTCTTAAAGCGATGCGTGTTATTATTTGCGGAGCAGGACAGGTTGGTTATGGGATAGCAGAGCGTCTTGCTGCTGAAAATCATGATGTTACTGTTATTGATATTGAAACGAGATTAATTGAAAAGATTCGCGATACATTGGATGTGAGAGGTTTTGTTGGTCACGGTTCACGTCCTGAAGTTCTTTTGGCTGCAGATGCAGATAAAGCCGATATGTTGATTGCTGTCACTTTGTTTGATGAAGTCAATATGGTAGCTTGTCAAGTAGCACATTCATTATTTAATGTGCCCACAAAAATTGCTCGTATTCGTTCACAATCTTATTTAGAACCACGTTATAAGACGCTTTTTTCCAGAGAGAATATTCCCATTGATGTGGTTATTTCGCCAGAAGTTGAAGTTGGGGAAATGGTTTTGCGCCGTATTGCCTTACCTGGTGCGATAGATGTCCTTTATTTTTGTAATGATGATATTGTTGCGCTAGCCTTGGAATGTATGGAAGATTGTCCAGTTATTAATACACCTTTGCGTCAATTAACAGAGCTTTTTCCAGATCTTCATACGACGGTTACCGCTATTAAACGTGGTACGGAATTATTGGTTGCACATTCAGAAACGCAATTACGCGTTGGTGATATAACCTATCTTGTTGTTGCTCGTGATCAAATGCGCCGTGCTGTTGGGCTTTTTGGTCATAAAGAACAAGATGCCCACCGCATGATTATTGCAGGAGGCGGTCACATTGGCCTTTATGTTGCACAGGCTATTGAAAAGCGTTTCCATAAATTAAAATTGAAGATTATAGAATCGCATAGAGAAAGAGCTCTCACGATTGCTGATCAGCTTGAAAAAACAACAGTTTTATACGGTAACGTGTTAGATCCAGTGATTCTTCAAGATGCGAGAATTGATCAGTCCGATTTAATGATTACCTTGACCAATCAAGATCAGGTTAATCTCTTAAGCGCTATTATTGCTAAAAGATTGGGCTGCAAAGCCAATATGGTATTGATTAATAATGTTGCCTATCAAGAATTTAGTCGTGCTGTTGGTGTGGATGCATATCTTAATCCCCATAGCGTTACAATATCGAGAATTTTGCAACAAATGCGCCGTGGACGTATTCGTTCTGTTCATTCAGTTTTTAATGGCCGAGCAGAAATTATTGAAGCTGAAGTGATGCAAACATCTTCATTGGTTGGTAAGTCATTATCAGAGCTCAATTTATCAGATGGTTTGAGAATTGGTGCAATTTATCGCAATAAGACAATAATACAGCTTTCGGCAGATACGCGCATTTTGTCTGGTGATAGAATAGTGATTTTTGCTCTTGCTGATAGGGTTCGTGATGTTGAACAACTCTTTCGCGTAAGTTTAGAATATTTTTGATATATTATCTATGGATATTTGTACTTTTTGGTATAGTGGACAATTAAGATTGGTGGATAGGCTTTGTGTGTCCTCAATGGTTAAAACTGGACAGCGCGTTAAGCTTTTTAGTTGTGATAAAAAAATAGATAATCTTCCTGCCGGTGTTGAGTTGCATGAAGCCGAATCAATTTTACCACGCTCAGCAATTTATCGCCTTGACCCCGATTTTTCTGATGACAAACCAGGGTCACAATTGTTCAGTTTTCGGATTTTTTTCGTGTTATGCTGATGAAATATCAACAAGGAGTTTGGTTAGATACAGATGTTTACCTTGTTAAACAATTTCATCCAGATGCGGATAAGGTTTGGTTGGCAAGAGAAAATAATACAAGAGTAGGCGTTTCTGCACTTTATTTTCCGCCTAATAACCCTATTATAAAAGTATTTGAAGATTATTGGGCAGGCACAGAAATTATTCCTCATTGGCTTGGGTTTAAGCGTCGTGTTTGGAGACCGTTCTGGTTAAAGAGGAAAAAATGCCGATTTTGCCGGGAAGTCTTGGCGTTACGATATTTGGCAATGATGGTATTTCGCGATTAGCAAAACGATATGGTTTTTTTCATGAAGCAAAGGAAAAGGAAACTTTTTATTATTGGACTGGGCGAAAAGCTGAACGTATTTTGAACCAGCTTTTGGCGTAAAGCCGCTTACAGATTCACGCTTGATAGGCTTTCATATTCACAGAAAGACAAAGACCACGAAAAGACCTCAGGAAGGAAGTTTTTACCATTGGGCGGTATCTCGCATTCCTGATGTTCATCATTTGTTTAAGTAGAGTTATTATTGCTATTTTAACTATTGGGATTTTAATCTATCTTAAACAGCTCTTGATTGTAGCTTGCGCAAGAGAGTAATGTTAACGTATGGATAAAAACATTGAATGTGTAAAAAGCGGTTGTTATATGAACGGAAAGTAAAAATATGAGTGATCCAATGAAAACAGCATTAAGCCTTGTTCCTATGGTTATTGAACAAACCAATCGTGGTGAACGGGCCTATGATATTTTTTCCCGTCTTTTAAAGGAGCGGATTATTTTTATTAATGGTCCTGTCGAAGATGGTATGGCAATGCTTGTTTGTGCACAATTGCTTTTCTTAGAAGCGGAAAATCCTAAAAAAGAAATTAGTCTTTATATTAATTCTCCAGGTGGTGTCGTAACATCTGGTATGGCTATTTATGATACTATGCAGTTTATTCGCCCTCCTGTTTCTACGCTTTGCATGGGGCAGGCGGCATCTATGGGGTCTTTATTGTTAACAGCTGGAGCAAAAGGTCATCGTTTTACATTGCCAAACGCACGTATTATGGTGCATCAACCATCTGGTGGTTTTCAAGGTCAAGCTTCAGATATTGAGCGACATGCGCAAGACATTATAAAGATGAAACGGCGTTTAAATGAAATTTATGTTCAACATACAGGTCAAGATTATGAGATTATTGAGAGAACTCTCGATCGCGATCATTTTATGACAGCAGAAGAAGCCAAAGCGTTTGGCTTAGTTGATGATGTTATACAATATCGTGCAGAAACTGAAAAAGAAGAAAAAGATTAAGAATTTTTATAGAAAAAACAGCTACTTTAAATCACAGAGTTTTATAAAAAATATCGCAAAATAAGAGAAACACCTAAAAATATTGAGACATGCATGGTTTTCTATATGTCTTTTAGTTTTCATGATGAAAAGCTTCCTTTGAAAAGGCAAAGTATTCATATATCGTGGTGAAAGGAAAGAAAAATGAGCAAAATTAGCAATAGCGGGAACGAATCAAAAAATACTCTCTATTGCTCGTTCTGCGGCAAGAGTCAGCATGAGGTGCGTAAGCTCATTGCGGGGCCTACTGTATTTATCTGTGATGAATGTGTAGAGCTTTGCATGGATATTATTCGGGAAGAAAATAAGTCTTCTGGGGTTAAGGTGCGTGATGGTGTTCCTACGCCACAGGAAATTATAACAGTTCTTGATGATTATGTTATTGGTCAGCAGCATGCAAAGCGTGTTCTTTCTGTTGCTGTTCATAATCATTATAAACGGTTGGCGCATCAGTCTAAAAGCAATGATATTGAGTTGGCTAAATCAAATATTCTTCTTGTTGGTCCAACGGGCTGTGGTAAAACTTATCTTGCACAAACATTAGCACGTATTATTGATGTGCCTTTTACGATGGCGGATGCGACCACTTTGACGGAAGCAGGCTATGTAGGTGAGGATGTAGAAAATATTATTTTGAAACTTCTTCAAGCTGCTGACTATAATGTTGAACGTGCACAACGTGGCATTGTTTATATTGATGAGGTCGATAAAATTTCTCGTAAAGCAGACAATCCTTCTATTACAAGAGATGTTTCGGGGGAAGGAGTTCAGCAAGCGTTATTAAAAATTATGGAAGGAACGATTGCTTCTGTTC
This sequence comes from Bartonella sp. MR63HLJHH, assembly GCF_042194155.1. Classification (NCBI taxonomy): domain Bacteria; kingdom Pseudomonadati; phylum Pseudomonadota; class Alphaproteobacteria; order Hyphomicrobiales; family Bartonellaceae; genus Bartonella; species Bartonella sp. MR63HLJHH. The sequence continues at coordinate 13,836 of NZ_JBHIMN010000003.1, read as the reverse complement.
CTCCTCAAGGTGGACGTAAGCATCCGCAACAAGAGTTTCTTCAGGTTGACACCACAAACATCTTATTCATTTGTGGGGGAGCTTTTGCTGGTTTAGAACGAATTATTTCAGGGCGTGGTGAAAAAACTTCTATTGGTTTTTCTGCGACCGTTAAGGCTCCTGATGAGCGTTGTGTCGGTGAAATTTTTCGTGATTTAGAGCCTGAAGATCTTATAAAATTTGGTTTAATACCAGAATTTATTGGGCGCCTTCCTATAGTCGCTACCTTAGAGGATTTAGATGTTAACGCCCTTATGCAAATTTTATCACAACCTAAAAATGCTTTAGTAAAGCAATATCAGCGTCTTTTTGAAATGGAGAATGTCGAGTTATCATTTCATGAAGATGCTTTACGTGTTATTGCGAAGAAAGCAATTGAACGTAAAACTGGTGCTCGTGGTTTACGTTCTATTATGGAGAAGATCCTTCTTGAGACGATGTTTGAGCTACCGGCTCTTGAAGGCGTTCAAAAAGTGGTTATTTCGAGTGATGTCGTTGATGGGAAAGCGCGCCCTCTTTATATTTACTCAGAACGTGCAGAAGATAAAGAAAATGTATCAGCATGATATTGTGCTAAGCACAATATGAAAGGTGGTAATGAACGGTATTTGATGGGTGTTTATAATAATATCATTATAATGCTTGATTTATGTATTAGTAATTACCACTTCATGTATTGTGAAGAGCTGAGGTTTTCTAAAGGTGGGCTGGTTGTTGTAGATAGCTCATAGGCTCCAGAAAGGAGAGTTATGCAATATATTGATGAAAAGACAGATGAAGTAAGAGATGGGGTTTATGCTGTTTTACCTCTTCGTGATATTGTAGTCTTCCCCCATATGATTGTTCCACTTTTTGTGGGCCGCGAAAAATCAATTCGTGCTCTTGAAGAAACGATGGCGGTTGACAAGCAAATACTATTGGTGACACAAAAAAATGCTTCTGATGACGATCCAAAATCAGAGGATATTTATCATATTGGTACATTTGCTAATATTCTTCAACTTTTAAAGCTTCCTGATGGTACTGTAAAGGTTTTGGTTGAAGGAACTGCACGTGCAAAAATTAGTCAATTTGCTTTAAGTGAAGGTTATCATCAGGCATATGCGACTGTTACAGAAGAATCTAGAGAGGGTGATGTTGAGATTGAAGCTCTTTCAAGGTCAGTGATTGCTTATTTTGAAAACTATGTAAAGCTTAATAAAAAAATCTCTCCTGAAGTTGTTAATGCGATTGGTCAGATTGATAATCCTTCTAAGCTTGCTGATACGATTGCTTCTCATTTGATGATTAAACTTGCAGAAAAACAGGAAATATTAGAGCTCTTACCTGTACGGGCCCGTCTTGAACGTGTTTTGTCCTTCATGGAAGGAGAAATTTCTGTTTTGCAGGTTGAAAAACGTATTCGTTCGCATGTTAAACGGCAAATGGAAAAAAACCAACGAGAATATTATCTCAATGAGCAGATGAAGGCTATTCAAAAAGAGTTAGGGGCAGGTGATGATAGCCGAGATGAACTCTCTGAATTAGAAGAACGTATCAAGAATACAAAACTATCCAAGGAAGCACAGGAAAAAGCTGGGGCAGAATTGAGAAAATTACGGAATATGTCTCCTATGTCTGCAGAAGCGACAGTTGTCCGTAACTATCTTGATTGGTTATTAGCAATGCCTTGGGGTAAAAAATCTAAGATTAAAAACAATTTAGATTTTGCTGAAAAGGTCATGAATAATGAACATTTCGGTCTTGAAAAAGTTAAGGAGCGAATTATTGAATATTTGGCTGTACAAAGTCGCGCGTCAAAGATAAAAGGTCCCATTATTTGTTTGTTAGGTCCTCCTGGTGTAGGGAAAACATCATTAGCGCGCTCTATTGCAAAGGCGACGGGGCGTGAGTATGTTCGTATCTCATTGGGAGGTGTGCGGGATGAAGCAGAAATTCGCGGACATCGTCGAACATATATTGGTTCGATGCCTGGAAAAATTATCCAGTCTATGAAAAAAGCAAAAAAATCTAATCCTCTTTTCTTGCTTGATGAAATTGATAAAATGGGACAAGATTTTCGTGGAGATCCTTCATCCGCTTTATTAGAAGTTCTTGATCCTGAACAAAATAGTACATTCATTGATCACTATTTGGAAGTTGAATATGATCTTTCTGATGTCATGTTTATCACAACTGCCAATACGCTTAATATTCCAGGTCCGTTAATGGATCGTATGGAAATTATTCGTATTGCTGGTTATACTGAATGTGAGAAAATGGAAATTGTTAAACAGCATCTTTTACCAAAGGCACTAAAAGATCACTGTTTGTCTAAAAAAGAACTCAGTATTTCTGATGGAGCACTAAGGTCAATTATTCAGTTTTATACACGTGAGGCAGGCGTTCGTAACCTTGAGCGTGAACTCATGAAAATTTCCCGCAAATCTGTTACAAAAATTCTCAAAACGCATCAAAAATCTGTAAAAGTTACAGAAAGTAATATTCATGATTTCTTGGGTGTTAAACGTTATCATTACAATCAGATTGAAGGAGAAAATCAAATTGGTGTTGTGACAGGCCTTGCGTGGACAGAAGTCGGTGGAGAGTTATTGACCATTGAAGGAGTTATGATGCCCGGCAAAGGTAAGATGACTGTAACTGGAAATTTACGTGATATTATGAAGGAGTCCATTTCAGCGGCAGCATCTTATGTACGTTCTCGTGCTGTTGATTTTGGTATTGAACCTCCACTTTTTGAAAAACGCGATATCCATGTTCATGTTCCAGAGGGTGCTACGCCAAAAGATGGCCCATCTGCTGGGATTGCAATGGTGACAGCAATTGTTTCGGTTCTTACAGGAGTAGCTGTGCATAAAGATATTGCAATGACTGGTGAAATTACTTTACGTGGACGCGTTTTACCAATTGGTGGATTAAAAGAAAAACTCCTAGCAGCTCTTCGAGGAGGGATAAAAAAGGTACTTATTCCTGAAGAAAACGCAAAAGATTTGGTTGATATTCCTGACGATGTCAAAAATAATATGGAAATTATTCCGGTAAATCATGTGAGTGAAGTTTTGAAACACGCTTTGGTTCGTTTTCCAGACACTATTGAATGGAAAGAACCCTCTACGGTGGCTGTCCCAATCCGGTCAGAGGGAAGTGATAGTGAAGGAATACAGATTGCACACTGATTCACTTATCTCATTTATAACGGCATTTTTTAGGTGGCAGAAGGCGTTGTTGAGGTTATTATTCTGTTTTTTGTTGGAAAAAGTGAAAAATTCCGTGAATAACTGTGATTATTGCTAAAAAAACAATGTTTTGGATAAAAATAAGACTTCTGTTTGCTGTACTTTTCAATAAACTGACCAATAACATGATTAAGTCATGTTGTCAGGTAATATAGGGAAAGGAAATATTTTATGAATAAAAGTGAATTGGTTAGCTCCGTTGCTGAAAAGGCAGGTGTTTCGAAAGCGCAAGCTGGTGCTGTTGTTGATGCTTTTATGGCTTCTGTAACAGAAGCTTTGGCTTCAGGGGGAGATGTTCGTCTTCCAGGTTTTGGCTCTTTTGAAGTTTCTCATCGTGCTGCAACAAAGGGGCGTAATCCTTCAACTGGTGCTGAAATCGATATTCCGGCACGTTCTGTACCCAAATTTTCTGCAGGAAAAAGCCTTAAAGAAGCAGTTAATAAAAAATAATTTAAGCTACATAAAAAAACCCGATTTATTTATAAGCGGGTTTTTTTTAACACATGTATTATGCCCATTTTTCATATAACACGTTGAGATCTTTGCGATATTTTTTATTTTCATGTATTACTTGTATTTTTGAAAATAATTTTAAGTGTTGTATAAAATACTGTCAGCTTAAAATATATTTTTTAGCCTTTTCAGTAAAATATTGCACTGTATTAATGCAGTACCAGTGTGGCTTATAAAATGTAATGTTAACTTTTATTACGCTGAAGTGTTACGGTATTTATTTCAAAACAAGATCCGTAAATAGTATGAGGCAAAAAACTCTGTAAACTCTATAAAAGTTATTATATACCACCATTTACGCTTAATAAAAGTGCATGTTGGTGCCGCCGTACTGTTTTTCTCAGTTCCTATAATGTTGCAATTAGCCCTCAATATCTGAGACGAGTGTATAAGGGATAGTTTTATTCTTTTACTTATACGCCAACCTTGCTTGTGACGCACCAAGAGAATAATTTTTATTGATTTATTATAAGAGATTCTGAAATGAAAGAATCTTATGATATTCAGATTTCACTTTCAATATTTTGATTTTTCTTGGCATTTGAGAGGGAAGAGATAGATCCAGCTCTATCCTACAAATATTTTTTCCATATCCCTATTTCACTTGTGGTATGCAAGCGAGCGTTTTTTCTTCATCACACAAGAGTTAAAGTGAGAGAATATCACAAATTTTGATGGAGGAAGTTAAAAAACAGAAAAATTACTCTTATAAAATAATGTATATTACGTAATATAAAAAATATTAATAGAGATAATACAGTATTGCTTGTTTATTTTCCATCTATTTAATTTTTTATTATTTATAATATATTGATATGATTATTTTATTTTTAGTCATTAAATCATATTAAATTGTTGATAGCGGTAAAGGTTTTTTATAGCCAAAAGTTATTTTACAAGCACCTACATAATTAAATAAATGATGAAACGTAGAGTAGTATTTATTGATTGGGGGAGACAGTCTTTAAAAGGCTTTAGAATGATTTTTTCACGAAAGTCATAAAGATCTATTCAGTAGATGAGAGGCGAATCGTGTATTTTTATAAGGAACTCTTTTATTCTTTATCTGCTAACCACTGAGTACAATCATTGAGAGCTCTTGCTGTGATGGCTTGTTTTTTTACTAATTTTTTTTCTTTACTTGCTAAGCGTTTTCCTGAATGTCTAATAGAAGCAATAGGGGGAAAGAGTCCGAAATTGATATTCATTGGCTGAAAGGACTGTGTTTCTGCTTTTTCATCTATGATGTGTCCCCCTGTAATATGATTCAAAAGGGCTCCGAATGCTGTCGTTTGTGGGGGTAGGCAAGGGGAAATATGATGATATTCGGCAGCAGCAAAACGTCCAGCAAGAAGCCCTATTGCCGCTGATTCTACATAACCTTCACATCCGGTAATTTGCCCTGCAAAGCGTAGTTGTTTTTTTTGTTTTAAACGAAGGGTTTGATCAAGAATAATTGGCGAGTTGAGGTAGGTATTGCGGTGAAGACCACCAAGACGCGCAAACTCTGCTTTTTCAAGACCGGGAATCATTCTAAAAATGCGAATTTGTTCACCATATTTCAGTTTTGTTTGAAAGCCGACCATATTGTAAAGCGTTCCAAGTTTATTATCTTGGCGTAATTGAGCGACAGCATAGGGTTTAACTGTAGGGTTATGGGCATTGGTTAAGCCCATAGGTTTCATAGGACCGTGTCTTAACGTTTCAAGTCCGCGCTCAGCCATAATTTCAATGGGGAGGCATCCATCAAAATAGGGCGTTTTTTCAAAGTCACGAAACTCTGTTTTTTCAGCATTTTTTAATGCTTCAACGAATGTTTTATATTGTTCTTTGTTGAGGGGACAATTAAGATAATCTTTTCCTGTTCCCTCAGGACCAATTTTATCATAGCGAGACTGATACCAACAAATGTTGATATCAATACTATCGGTATGGATAATAGGTGCAATCGCATCAAAAAAAGAAAGAGCTTTTATACCGGTTATTGCTTGTAATTCTTGAGCAAGTGCAGGTGATGTAAGGGGACCCGTTGCAATGACAACATGTTTCCAAGCTTTAGGAATTTCTTGAACTTCTTCACGTTTGATTGTTATAAGAGGATGGTTTTCGATTGCTGTCGTAACGGTTTTTGAAAATCCATCACGGTCAACAGCAAGGGCACTACCTGCGGGAACTTTGTTGGCATCAGCAGCTTTCATAATTAACGATTTCGCTAATCGCATTTCAGCATGTAAAAGCCCTACGGCATTTGTTAATGAATCATCGCAACGAAATGAATTTGAACAAACCAGTTCTGCCAAATTATCGGTTTTATGGGCATCGGATTTTTTTTCGGGTCGCATTTCATGCAAAACAACAGGAATTCCTGATTGAGCGATTTGCCAGCTTGCTTCACACCCCGCAAGACCACCACCGATGATATGAATTGGGATATCGAATGTCTTTAACATAATTGACTTTTAGCGTAAGCAGTTATGTATGAAAAGCATAGATTTTGTTTTTTTTAATATATTTGTTTGCTTTTTTCCCGTAATTAATGGTATAGAGACGCCGCTTGTATAAGGTTATTAGCTTGTAAGTTTGAGCGGATGTGGCGAAATTGGTAGACGCACCAGATTTAGGTTCTGGCGGGAGACCGTGGGGGTTCGAGTCCCTCCATCCGCACCAAAGCAATCCCTTAAGTGCTACGGATTTCTACGTGTCTGAAATTCCGCTTCATGGTAAATGTAACACTTGAAGTGTTAGAATGTAATGATTATTAGAGTGGGTTTATCCCTCTCCTTAGGAAAATGAAGGTGTTTAATGCAGGTTACCGAGACGCTTAATGAAGGACTGAAGCGCGAAATTAAGATCGTGGTTCCAGCGAAAGATTTAGAAGAAAAGCTGAATGAAAGATTGGATGATACCAAGGGAAAAATCAAGCTTAATGGTTTTCGTCCCGGTAAAGTGCCTAGTGGGCATTTGCGAAAAATGTATGGTAAATCCTTTATGGCGGAGATTCTCAATGAGATACTCAGTGATGCGCCTCGGTCTATTTTAGCAGATCGCAATGAACGTGCAGCGATGCAGCCAAAAATTGATATAGATGAAGATGAAAAAATTCTAGATGGCAAAGCTGATTTTACTTTTAGTTTAAAGTATGAAGTTTTACCAAAAATTGAAATTAAAGATTTTGAACATATTAAGGTTATCCGTGAAATTGCAACTATTCCTGAACAGGATATTGATGATCAAATCAATCGCGTCCTTTCTTCTACGCGTAATTATTCCCTAAAAGAGGGGGCTTCTGAAGAAGGTGATCGTATTACCATAGATTATCAAGGTAAGCTTGAAGGCGTTCCATTTGAAGGTGGGGCAGATAGTGATGCACAACTGATTCTTGGATCAAAACAATTTATTCCTGGTTTTGAAGAGCAATTGGTTGGTGTGAAAGCTGGGGATGCAAAAACGATTTTTGTTAAATTTCCTGATGATTACAGTGCAGCACATTTGGCCGGACGGGAAGCAGAGTTTGACATTACTGTCAAAGCTGTCTTTAAACCAGATGAATTAAAAATTGATGATGAAGCAGCACAAAAAGTTGGTTTAGAGTCTCTAGATCGCTTACGTGAGGTCGTTCGTGGGCAGATTGAAAGCCAATATGGTTCAGTGACACGTCAAAAAGTTAAGCGTCAAATTCTTGATGCTTTAGATGCTGATTATAATTTTGAGATTCCTGAGGAACTTTTAGAGATTGAGTTTAACAATATATGGGCTCAGGTTAATGATGATTTGAAAAAGGCTGGGCGCAGTTTTGAAGATGAAGGTATTACAGAAGAAAAGGCACGGGAGGAATATCGTGTCCTTGCGCAACGTCGTGTTCGTCTTGGTTTGGTGCTTTCTGAAATTGGAATGAAGGTTGGTGTTAAAGTTAGTGAGGATGAGCTAAAAGCAGCCGTTTTTGATCAGGTTCGCCAGTATCCTGGACAAGAGAAAGAGATTATGGATTTTTTCCGCAGGACTCCGGAAGCTGTTGAAAATCTACGTGCTCCGATTTTTGAAGAAAAGGTCATTGATCATTTATTAGCACAGATAAAAGTCACAGATAAAGAAGTGACGGTTGAAGAGTTGATGAAAGAATATGACGAATCAGATGTCCCTGAAGAAAAGCCGGCAAAGAAAAAGTCTGCAGTGAAAGAAACGTCTACAGAGAAAACATCAGCTAAGAAAAAAGCTCCTAAAAAAGCTTAATATTTATGCAAACAGAAAAAGCCCGATAGAATCGGGCTTTTTGTAAGATTTATATCCTAGGATTGCACTGAGAGAATGGTTTTAGATAAGCCATGAGTATATTTTAAAATATTGGTAGTGGATTGGCAATGAGCATCATTGATACGCGTACTCCTGATTCTAAGCGTTTTATTTCTGGAGTTACAGGTGATTGGGAAGTCATCATTGGCATGGAAGTTCATGCGCAAATCATATCAAATTCAAAACTTTTTTCAGGAGCATCAACCAAATTTGGTGCAGAGCCAAACAATCATGTATCACTTATTGATGCAGCCATGCCAGGTATGTTGCCTGTTCTTAATCAAGAATGTGTCCGTCAAGCGGTTCGAACGGGGTTAGGATTAAAGGCGCATATTAATTTAAAATCTGTTTTTGATCGCAAAAATTATTTTTATCCAGATTTACCGCAGGGGTATCAGATCTCTCAATTTCGCTATCCCATTGTAGGAGAGGGAAAGATTATCATATCTGTTGGTCCAGATTCGAATGGCCAATTTGAGGATATTGAAGTAGGAATTGAGAGGTTGCATCTTGAACAGGATGCTGGAAAATCGATGCACGATCAACATCCAACGATGTCTTTTGTAGATCTTAATCGTTCTGGTGTTGCTCTTATGGAAATTGTTTCCAAACCTGATATGCGCTCATCAGATGAAGCCAAAGCCTATATGACAAAATTGCGTACGATTGTTCGTTATTTGGGCACTTGCGATGGCAATATGGATGAAGGTTCTATGCGTGCAGATGTCAACGTATCTGTTCGTCGTCCTGGTGAAAATTTTGGAACGCGCTGTGAAATTAAAAACGTTAATTCTATTCGCTTTATTGGTCAAGCCATTGAGTATGAAGCGCGTCGTCAGATCGCAATTTTAGAAGATGGAGGCGTCATAGATCAAGAGACTCGGCTTTTTGATGCGGCTAAAGGTGAAACGCGCTCTATGCGCTCAAAAGAAGAAGCACATGACTATCGTTATTTTCCTGATCCTGATCTTTTACCATTAGAATTTGATCAAGCGTTTGTGGATGCTTTGGCAGCAGACTTACCAGAATTGCCTGACGCTATAAAAGCACGTTTTGTTAAGGAAATGGGATTGACAGTGTATGATGCTTCCATTCTTGTGACAGAAAAGGCTATTGCTGATTATTTTGAAGAAGTAGCACGTGGGCGTGATGGCAAAATAGTTGCCAATTGGGTGATTAATGACCTTTTAGGGGCTTTAAATAAAGATAATTGTGAGATTGAAGAGTCACCGGTATCGCCAAATCAATTGGGAAGCATTATTGATCTCATAAAAGAAGGAGTTATTTCTGGAAAAATTGCCAAAGATCTTTTTGAGATTATTTGGAATGAGGGGGGAGATGCACGCCAAATTGTAGAAGAGCGAAATATGAAGCAGGTGACAGATACAAAGGCAATTGAAAGAGCCGTTGATGAAATCATTGCTAATAATTCTGATAAAGTTGCGCAAGCAAAACAGAAACCCGCTTTAGCTGGTTGGTTTGTTGGACAGGTAATGAAAGCAACAGGTGGTAAGGCAAACCCTCAAGCTGTTAATGAATTGGTTAAGATGAAACTTGGCATAGATTAAATTTTATGGGGTGGAGAAGAAGCCATACATATGATATCTTCTTGAAATTAAGGGATAGCACGTTATCCTATCAATTGGAATTGTAGCTGAATTTACTAGTAACTTTTTCGGTAATTTCAATCGTTAACAGTTTTATTCCAACGATTAATTTCATGAGCGCACTAAATGAATGGAATAGCAGATGGCTCGTTTTTTTAAGCAAATCTTCACATGGTGGAATGGCAATACCATTGGTACGCGTTTTTTCACATGGCGCAAAGGTAAGCGGATAGGGGAAGATCAATTTGGAAATATATATTATGAAGGGGGACTTCATAAGGATGGTTATCCGCACCGTTGGGTTATCTATAAAGACTATTCTGAGGCCTCTACTATTCCACCAGGTTGGCACGGCTGGATTCATCATCGCTGTGAGTGCCCACCAACACAGGAGGATTATCATCCTTATGAATGGGAAAAGCCTCATGTTGCAAATATGACAGGAACAAGTGAGGACTATCGACCAAAGGGGGCTATCACCTCCAATGGAGAGCGTTCTTGTGTGCATGAAGATTATGATGCGTGGTCACCTAAAAAATAAAAGATTTTAGTGTGTGCGTGTATTTTTGTCTTATTTGACTCTATGTTATGAAAAGAATTATTTTTTAAGATGCGATTGATTTTGATATGATGAGATTTTTTTTATTGTTAGGGGTGAAGCATTTTATATATATTTCTTTAATGGGAGTTTTAGTATTTTTATCCTTAAATAGTGGAGTGCGGGCTGAGCGTATTAGCAATGGAATTGCTGTTTTTGCAGGTCTTGACAAAATCACGGGGCGGACCACACGTTTTGAAGTTACTCTTGGTAAAATTTATCAGTACGGTGCATTACAGGTAACGCCACGTGCGTGTTATACGAGCTCTAAAGATGAACCAACGCGTACAACTGGTTTTGTTGAAGTCAATGAAGTGACATTAGATAAAAAAGTACGGCGTATTTTTACAGGATGGATGTTTGCAGATAGTCCTGGTTTGAACGCTGTTGAGCATCCTATTTATGATGTGTGGTTAAAGGATTGCAAGCAGAATTCTCAAGATCTTCCTCTTCAATGATTAGTGTGTTATCTATTTATAATACATTGATTTATAATGGTCCTTTATCGTTTTACAACTTAATAAGAGGTTCAATTTCCTATGATTGCCTCATTTAAAATTTTTCTATATTGAATTAATCCAAATTATTCTCTTGCGCATTACAAGTGTCGGATGTGCAGATAAGATTCTCTAAGATAAGGAATAAAAATTTCCTTCATGAACTGTTTAAATTCAAAGATGCATCATTAAAATCAACATATTTTGCAGTGTTTCATAGGAGACAGTTCTTGAATTATATTTGTTAGAGGTTGAAATGAAAGGCTTGTTGATATTTGTTAAAGAGATGAACTGAAGCTTTTACATTTATGAGGGAAACAGACTACCAAGTGAGTAGTTCATCATAAAACACCAATGAGTATATCTAGAGAAAGATGTGTTGACAGTTTTTTCTCATAGAGATGTTGTTTTTCATTCAAAGAGTAGAAGCAATGCAAGCTATATTAATGGAAAAATTGAGATTTAAGATTATTTAAAGTTTATCAATCGAAGTATAGTTTGGTTATAAAATGCAATGATCAGTATGTTTCTAGTAAAAAAACAATGTTTATATATTTTTATTATACACCACCTCATAAGTGAGTTTGTCTATTCGTAAGTTCTTGTATATTACATGATAACTTCACATTTAAATAAGCAGGATACCGCTAAGTTTGTAAATCATATTCTTGATATCCGTGCTTTTTAAAATCTTTTGTATAAAATACACGTGTTTTCATGTAGAGCTATTGAAAATTTAAAAAGGGGCTTCGAAGAGGCGTTGAAAAGATTCTGCATCACTGGGAGTGGTATATTTATTTTGTATAAAGAATAACCCATTCTCTAAAGAATACGAGATTTTATAAAATGAAAGTTTCTAGTCACCAACATAATAATGTTTCTCGATTACCGAAACAACCTAAAGAACCCTTGTTGAATGTTCCATTTATTATAGTTGTTTTGATAGCATTTTGTTTTTGTCTTTATTGCATTTCTCAGTATTTTTTTTCTCATAAGGTTTATGTTGAAAGTCTTGAATTTTTTTCATTTATACCAGCATTGTTTAAGAGGGATCCTGTAGCACTCTGTTATACCATGGTGAGTTATTCATTTATGCATAGTAGTTTTAAACATGTTGCTCTTAATATGGTTTGGCTTTTGGTTTTTGGCTCTCCTTTAGCAAGGCATTTTGGTGTTTTACGTTTTTTAATTTTTTGGGTGTTAACGGCAGTTATTTCTGTTTTGACTTATTTTACATTTCATCAAGAAAGTACCATATCACTTATTGGGGCGTCAGGTGCCGTATCTGGAATGATGGGAGCTATTGCACGTTACGGTTTTTCTAGTGGTTATCTATCTGTTAATGCGCAGAACGAAAATTTTTTGGGACCTTTATTGTCCGTCAAAAAAGCTCTGTGTTCTAAGGGGGTACTTGTTTATATGAGTGTATGGCTGACGGCTGATTTTATCATAGGTATTTCTTCTATTTTGTTTGAAGAAAATGGCATCTCAATAGCATGGGAAGCTCATATTGGCGGGTTTCTTGCGGGTTTTTTGTTGGTTGGTTTTTTTGATGTTTCACAAAAAAATTAAAAACTAGAATCTAAGATATTTATGTGCCACATAAAGCGCTATTGTTGCTGCATTTGAAACATTTAATGATTTAATATTTCCAGGCATATCAAGGCGTGTTAAAGCGCAAACGGTTTCACGTGTTTTTTTACGTAAACCTTTACCTTCTGCTCCTAAAACAAGAGCAATTTTATTCCCTGTTAATGCTGTTTCTAGAGGTTTGTCCCCTTCTGAATCGAGACCAAAGCTTGTAAAACCTGTTTGATGAAGTTCTTGAAGAGCTTCAGCGAGGTTTCGTACGGTAATATAATGAATCATTTCCAGAGCTCCAGATGCCGCTTTCGCAAGAACACCGCTTTCGTGGGGAGAGTGACGGCAAGTTGTAATAAGCGCTTTAGCTTTCAATGCAACTGCAGAGCGCATAATAGCGCCAACATTATGCGGATCGGTAATTTGATCCATGACAATGACCAGATCAGTATTGGTTAGTTCCGAAAGTTTGCATGGTTTGAGGGGTAAAGTTTCCAAAACAATACCTTGATGAACAGCCTCACTTCCAACAAGCGAATCAAGATATTTGGGGGTGCATAATGTAACAGAGCAAGGATAATCTGATTCGGATATATTTAATCGTTTTAAGGCATTTTGTGTAACGTAAAGACATTTTAAAATTCTTTTTGGGTTTTCTAAAGCTGCCTGAACAGAATGAATGCCATAAAGATGGATGATCCCTTGCTGTAAAGAAGCAGCTTTCTTCTTTAGGTGTGTAAAAGATCGAGAAGGAGAGCCTTTTGTATCGCGATATCGGCGACGTAAACGAGCATAATGAGAATTTTGTGATGTTTTTTCTTTCATAGCTTCTTTATAGCGTGTTAATAAGAAAAATAGAGAGAAAAAATCTGTGATTTAAAGTTATGAGCAGGAAATTTGTACAGAATTGTATTTATTCTGTTGACAGATACAATAGTAATCGTCATAACCACTTCGCAATCAGATTGAATTGAATGGGTATTCAAGATGGTTTTCGTAATGTCTCATTGCGCGACTTTACCGGTGTAATGGAGGGGTGCCCGAGTGGTTAAAGGGGGCGGACTGTAAATCCGTTGCGTATGCTACGTTGGTTCGAATCCAACCCCCTCCACCATTCATCGAAGGAGAGTTAGTATGTGGGTCATGCGGGTATAGCTCAATGGTAGAGCAGCAGCCTTCCAAGCTGAATATGCGGGTTCGATTCCCGCTACCCGCTCCAAATAGTTGTTGGTGATTGGGCAAATAGGTATGATGGAGGCTATTCCATTTATAGATTGGGTGGGGTTTTCCGTCTAAGAGTTGTGGTGATTGAGCTGGTTACAGCCTAGTCGGATTGAGTTTTGCAGGACTGTCCCTAGGTGCTAACAAGAATAGGGAATAAAACAAGAGATTAATAGCGATGGCGAAGAGCAAGTTTGAACGAACAAAACCGCATGTTAATATTGGTACGATTGGTCACGTTGATCATGGGAAGA
>NZ_JBHIMN010000029.1:0-2834 GCF_042194155.1 Bartonella sp. MR63HLJHH | reverse complement strand
GGCGATCCCTTTGTGCAAGCAGAAGCAAAGCTTGTTCAAGAGCCCCCTTTCCGCCCCTATATTCCAGCAGAATGGCGCATCAAGAGCGTTAAGCACAAACTTGATAAAACGGGTGGTTACACCACAAAAATAGAGTGCGAACTTTTTGATAAAGCGCAAGAAGACACGGCTGGAAACGTTGCAAACACAACACCAGACAAGGATGATACCCTTGATCCAAACGCTCCACCAGACGCATGTGACGAAGGCGTTATCCATATGGATGAGGATTAATATCAACTTTAGGTCATTGGTTGTGCTGTCCCTTTTAGGGAAGAAGGTCAATGAACGTTTACGACAGATATTTTTTCATCTGCAATGCGATAGCTTTAATAACTGGAACAGACACACTGTTTCCAAATTGGCGATAGGCTTGCGTATCAGATACTGGAATCTGGTAGCTTTCAGGAAACCCTTGCAAGCGTGCTGCTTCTCTTGGCGTCAGTTTTCTAGGATTTTTATTATCCTGCATTATGAGTATTTCGCTCCCATCTTTGTAATAACGTGCAGAAAGTGTATTTGTGTATGGCGATTCCACATCGAAAAGCCCATAACCAAATCCCTTTCCTTTCAGTTTATTCAGAACTTTTCTTCGTTGGTGTCCATGCCAAAGAGCATTACTAATTGTATATTTTTCATCAACCTCTTTATCTAAAATATCTCCCACCCTTGTTTTAATATTCATGGGAGAGGGAAATTTAAAATCTATCGAATGATCTAAAAAACCAATGATATATATGCGTTCACGATTCTGAGGAACTCCAAAATCCCGTGCTTTTAAGATATCATAAAAAACTTTATAACCGCTTGATTGTAAATGCTTTATAATACTAGAGAGAGTACGTCCCCTATCATGCCCCTTTAATTGCTTAACATTCTCTAATAAAAATGCTCGAGGCTTCCTATGTGATAAAATTCTATTGATATCAAAAAATAAAGTTCCACGTGCATCCGCAAACCCCTTCTTCAAGCCTGCTTGCGAAAAAGGTTGGCAAGGAAAGCCTGCTAATAAAATATCATGCTTTGGTATTTCTTCTTCATTGATCTGAGTAATATCGCCATGGACGTGATCGTTGTTAAAATTAAGTCGATAAGTTTGAATAGAGTATTTATCAATTTCTGATGTAAAAACACATTGGGCGTTATCTAAGCCAAATGCAGACTCGAAACCCAAACGAATTCCTCCAATGCCGGCAAATAAGTCAATTAGTTTAAACATTTTACTGATTTTTCCAATAATTAAACATCTCAGGTAGTTCTTTCAAAAAATACGTTTCAAAATCTATGACGCTGTGGTTATGCAATATTTTTTCTTGATTTTTAACTGTTTTTAGTACGACGACAACAATGTTATGCTTGTTCATTTGTTCAATTTTATTTACAGAGATTTTATCATCAACTGTCAGTAAGTGAATGTTAGGAACTTGAGATCTTGACTGCTCTTCAATAACTTCTTGCCAACGTTCACGCAAAGTGGTTTTCATTGTGCCAATAATAGCCTTATCGCGTCTTTTCTTAAAATGCTCTATGCTCGGTAGTACTGAATCAACCATTTTACCCAAACCGGCTTTTTGAAATGTCTCTTTTCCGATTTTTTTTTGGGCTTCGAAACGATATCGGAATTGATTATATAAAAAATAAATAATTTCTTCAAATGTTTTTCCTGCACGTGAACGGCGTGACTGTGTATTGCTAAGACATAATAAATAAATATATGGAATAATTTTTCCTGCATATTGGCCAAAACAATTTATTAACTGCTCGTTAAATTTGTGAGAATCGTGAATGTTAAGCCGAAATAATTTCAAACTTAATTCAGTAATAATTCTTTTAGGCATCTCAAACTGATGGCTAATTTCCATCAAAATCGCAGAATTGAAAGTAGATTCTTGCTTTAACAATGCGGAATACGATAATTCTCGCATATTAAAAATTGTTTTAGAAACTTCCTCTTTTTTGAGCAACTCATCTATAATTTGTTTATTTTCCTGTACTATTTGACTTACTATTTCATCAGTAGGTGAAATCAGTTCACTTCTTCTTTTCTTGAGAAAGTTTACGAAGCTTTTTTTTTCTTCCTCATCAAGCCCACAAAAATCTTCTAAGTTTTTGTATCTTATATCAGTCATTGCATTAAATCCTACGATTAGACAAATATAACTGATTAGCAGATTCTAAATTTTAACCAATGGTATTTTTGTCCGTTACCTGTCCTTTAGGCGAGGAGGAAGTTAATTTTTTTACTAATTGAACGGCTTTTTCAATATCTTTTTGTTGAGTAGATTTCTTACCGTCCTTTAAGAGGGAAAGACGTTCATTTTATATTTTTCACGCATCCCCGCCTTGTGCGGGGCTTTTTTTATGGAGAATCATATGCGAAAAATATCATCAGAAGGACTAGCACTTATCAAACAATGGGAAGGTTTGCGTTTGAACGCCTATAAAGATGCCATTGGGGTGTGGACAATAGGTTATGGACATACAAACAGTGCTGGAAAACCTTTTATTTACGAAGGCATGACAATCACTGAAAAGCAAGCAGAAGAACTTCTTTGCCAAGACTTAAGACAATTTGAAAATGCCGTTGAACGCGCTGTTACAGTTTCATTAACAGATGAACAATTCGCGGCGTTAGTGTCGTTTTGCTATAATGTAGGAACAGGAGCCTTTTGTAACTCGACACTGTTAAAAAAGCTCAATCAAGGTGAATATGAAGCTGTCCCTGCCGAGCTACAGAAATGGACCAAAGCAGGCGGGAAGCGTCTTGAAGGTCTAGCACACCGGCGCGCAGCAGA
>NZ_JBHIMN010000028.1:0-3339 GCF_042194155.1 Bartonella sp. MR63HLJHH | reverse complement strand
CAAGCCCTTGCTCTATCTGGCGCAGATTGGTCGGCTTCCCAATAAGGTTTGGAAAAGCCGTGGTGATTTCTCCTTGAAGTCTCCTCTCAACTTTATGCCCATCCAGAGTGATATCTTCCATCACACCTTCAACTACAACAATCTTGAGATGACCGCCGCTTAAATCTTGCTCAGGCAAATAAGCCCGCACCGCAATATAGCCGCGCTTCATATAAAGCTTGGTCACCGCTTTGAGCACTTTGTTGATTTCGGCAATCCCCAAACACCGCCCTTCCCAAAGAGAAATGGCTTCATGAAGGTCGGTATGAGAAATCAACTGAGCATCAACAAATTCAATGCTTTTGATCAGCAAACAGGTTGTACCAGACGAAGCACCATAGGCAGATGTGGTATCATCATCTGGCAAAAATACCCCATGTGTTTCGTTTCTACGGTGCAATCGTTGAAAACGCTGTTCTTGCGTTTGTTGTCGTTGGATGCTCTCTGATTGATTAATCGCTTTCTCACGAATATTTTGTGCTAAACTTGCCCATGAAAAAAGGCACAAAATAGCCGCAAAAACAAAAGTGAAAAAAAATCTATGCATTCATTGTGCCCTCAAAGTGAGCAACAAAATGAACCATATCATCAGCGTCACAGAAAAAATCGCCAACCGCGTAATAATTTTTTAATTTTTTGATAAGAATAATACTTCTAAAATCTAAGAGAAAAGCATAGACTGTACTGTATATACTTGCTTTATTAGTTGTGCAAACCATATCACTTCCCCCGCTTTTGAAGATTGCATTTACACTGTTAAATAACAACCATACACTCTATATGCTTCTTAATTTTAAGGTGTTGCATGTAATATAATCTTGAGCTTCAAGTAAAGACTGTTATTCATAGAATATACCAAATTTATTGGAACTGTTACATATTAGAGACAACAAGAAACACTCCATTATTATCGCTTGATAAGAAAAATAGCATGACGATAGCTTATTACTAAAATAAGCAAAAAAGAAATTGCGTAATGCCATAACTTATGAAGAATTAGCATATTTCAAAACTGCTTATCCTAATGAAAAAAACACTAAAGATGATCTGTTTTATTATGTTTACGGTCTCTTGCATTCAGAATATCGCACTCGTTATGTCAATAACCTCTCTAAAGAATTGCCTCGTCTTCTTTATATAAAAACTGCTAAGGATTTTGGAAATTTGTAACAGCAGGGCATGAATTGGGTCATTTGCACGTAAACTATGAAACTGTAGAACCTTATCCTGAGACCTTTAAAAAGGGTAATCCAAAATTAACTGACATCTCTAATCCCGAAAAGTTTTATTATGTGACTGAAATGAAATTCACAAAATTTAAAAATAGTAAGGAAAAGATAAAACCATTGTTATTTACAATAGCAATATCACAATAACAGATATCCCTCTTGAATGGGTTATGGAGCGTCAATGCGTTAAGACTGATAAAAAGAGTGGCATTGTTAATGATGCCAATTGCTATGCTGTTGAAACCATTGGCAACCCTGCTTATCCATTAGAGTTATTTCAAAGGGTTATTACCGTAAGTTTAGAAACAATGAAAATCGTGAAAAAACTACCAAAATTAGAAATTAGAGAAACTGAATAGATTTGGCATACTCACATAATGGGTATGATAAACTCATAAGGGGTATAGAGCTTATAACCATAATCTATACCTCTCTTGTTAAGTTGATTAGATATAATCTTCTTTACTATGAGGGATAACAAAATAAAGTTAAGAGAATAGGATTTTGCAACATTCCTCTTAATTATTGCGAATCAAGGATTCTTTTCGTGGAGTTTTTTTTGCCATACCTGCTATCCAGAGGGTTTTTAATTCTAAAAAATTGACTTGAAGTCACAGTGTAGCTACACTATAACAAAGGTTATAAATGGAGATACAAATCATGAAAGCCGATTCTGTTGTTCGCGCTCGCATTCCTGCTAAAATGAAAAAACAAGCGATGATTACTTTAGAACGCATGGGATTAAGTGCATCAGATCTTATCCGCATAACATTTTTGCGTGTCGCTGAAGAAGGTTGTTTGCCTTTTGAGCTTAAAGTACCTAATAGTGTCACACGTAAAGCTATAAAGGAATTAGATGAAGGTAAAGGTAAGACATTTAAAAACGCTGATGCCCTTTTTAAGGATTTAGGCATTTAATATGCTGATACCTGTTCGCTCGAGACAATTTAAACGTGACGTGCGCAAGGCGGAAAAACGCAGTAAAAATATGAATAAGCTGCGTACACTATTAAGTCTTCTAATTGAAGAAAAGCCATTACCAAGACATTACTGTGATCATCCACTAAAAGGCGATTGGGTAGGGTATCATGATATTCATATCGAACCAGATTGGCTGCTTATTTATAGAATAGAAGGAGATAAATTACATCTTATTCGTACAGGAACGCACTCTGACCTTTTCAAAGAATAATTATATGAAAAGTTAAAAATACTCTAACTTTTCTCTACATAAAGAGCACAGACCGTAAAAAACTCGCTCTTGAAGCTATAAAAAAGCTCAAAAAAGATGAGAGATAGAGAAAAAACTAATAGAATCAATAAAGAATAAAATTCTCACTATTAATATAACTTATTGACCTAATTATTATTGAGTATCCCTTTTTAAAAGAATAGTTTATATGCGTTATTCTAAAAAAAATCATTTGCACTTTTAAATACTCTTATTTTGATTGCTTTAAGATTTTTAATAAATCCCATCTTAAAGTGAATACGCTTCTTTTACATTGGCTTTAAGAGGTTATACCGTAATCTAAAATGATAGCTTTATTGTTTTCAAAAGCTTTGTTGTGAATACTTATATCACTTTACGCTTTTAATTCCCTAATTTTTGAAAAAAATATAAACACCCCCAAAACCCCTACAAAATATATATTACAGGTTGTGTTTATAGAGTGCGTTTAATATAGGTTGTTTAAATTAAAGACCCTTATAAACAAAATTCACAAAAAATTTAAAATTCATTTAGTAAAAAATTGATAGGTTATAAAGATAAAAATACGCATTATGAGAGCGTTTTTAAATATTATAAATGTATAGATTCAGAAAATAACGCAATCGTTTCATAAAGCCCATAATATAGCTTTAAAAGCACATAAATATAAAAGAAGCAATTAATAAGCATAAGTTATTATCAATACACAACGTATTTAAAAAAATATCAAAAAAGATAAAATACTATTTGACAATAAATACGTATTTTATTATATAAATGATCAAGTGCTGAAAACACTTAACGATTAGCGGATAGGTTACGAAACAATCTTTCCAAAGTCTTTAAAATACTGACTGT
>NZ_JBHIMN010000027.1:0-4026 GCF_042194155.1 Bartonella sp. MR63HLJHH | reverse complement strand
TTGCAAAAGTTTCACTATAAAGCCTTCTAATCCGTTGAGTCGTGAAATTGTTGGCATGTTTGTTAGAAATTTACATAATCTTTCACAACAGGATTTAGCAGATTTTAAAAAATTATTAGAGAAAGCTGGCAAAAAGAATGCGCTTTGTAAAGGAAAGTGTGAAAATCCTATTCCCGAACCTAATTATACGGTCCCTAACCTTAAAAAAATATAAATAAAATCAATATCTTATTGCAATTAAATTTAAGATTCGAATTCAGGTACCCCAGCCAATTCTAGTGAAATTAGTTAATCAAATTTCAGCTTGAGAGTGGATTAGCCTTCTTAACCGTCTGTTGCTATTCATAGCAAGTCTGGTAAGCTGAAAAATACCCATTTGTAGCGGATTAGCTCTAAATATGGTAAGGTTTTCTTTTACTATAGCTATCGCTTAAAGAGCTCTTTTAAAAGATTCTTTTCTATAAGACGAGGGGTAAATGATTTATGCGCACTTGCTTTAGAAAAACTATTTAGCTGGATTTTTTGCTCTATAGCAACACCAGCGGGTAATTTTCCGTATTCCACCATCTTCATTACGCCGAACAGCGTAGCAATAATGCTGATTAGGAAACACATGCCGCTGCATGTCACGTACCATACCAGCAGCATGTCCATAGGGTGCCACACAATCAATAAACCACATATATTCTCCGCCTTGCCAATCCGCATCGGACAAAAGCTCTCCCTTATCAAGCATAGATTGATGATTTTTTTCATCTAAAAAAGCCCAAGTGATAAAGGCACAAAATTCTCCACGTTCATTTTTATAAAGTTTATATTGCCCAGTCTGTAAAGCTGGTCCTAAATTTCGTTCGATATCCCAGATTCGCCAGCGGCGGTATAAGGGAGATGTAAGCATTAAAACAACCATAGCTCCTAACGCTGTAAGAGGATCTATGAGTGAAGGTGATGAATTTTCATTTACAGACATTATCTTTCCTTTAGGGACTGTTCTAAAATTTTGGTGATAGGTTCAAAGAAATAAGAAATGAGCCGCCGTTTTGAGGTAATGACATCCGTTGTCACAGTCATGCCAGGGATAAATTTAAGATGTTTGTTATTCAAAGTGATGTGATCTTGGTCAATTTTGATTAAAACAGCATAGACACCATTAATTTCTTTATCATAGCGTGCTGTAGCGCCTACATTAACGACTGTACCGTGGATAACACCGAAACGTTCAGGCGGAAAGGCAGAAAACTTGATGTAAGCACGTTGGCCCTTTTCTAAAAAACCAATATCTCGATTATCAAAAAATGCTTCAATAATGAGACCACCCGCACCAGGGACAATACGCATAAGAGTTTTTCCAGCCTCTACAAAGCCGCCCAAAGTATGGATACTTAAATCATCGATACGTCCATCAACAGGTGCATAAAGTGATAAGTGGTCAAGATGGTATTGAGTGCTATCAAGCTTTGCTTTTAATCCTTGAAGATTCAGTTCTGTTTCACGCGAAAGTTGGCGATAGCGGGCGATTTCATCGGAAATGAGACTTTTCCGTTGTTGGAGGAGGGTGTTTATTTCGGCGGCATTTTCTTCCAAACGTCTTTGATTGGTTAAAATTTCATGCTCGACATTTTTAAAGTCATGTAAACGCTCTAAATAAACGGCTTGGCTAATGACTTTTGTTTCCATCAGGCTTTTTGCAGCTTTTAATTTTCCTTGGCTTAATTGACGATCATCTTCCAACCTATCTAATTGCGCATGTTGTGTTGCACCGCTGCGCTCGACGCGGTCCGCCTGTGCTTTTAGCGCTCTTAATTTATCTTGGAGAGATTGAAGGGTAGCGCTAATGAGTTTTTCCCCTTCTATTCTTGCAGTTTTATTGCCAGAAGGAGGAACTGGCAGATAGGCAAGCCCTTTGGTCACAAAATCTTTATCCAAAGGATCACTTTCATGCAAAGCTGTTAAAATAGCTGTTGCGATTTGTGCTTGAAGGGTTTGTTGCGCGATATCTGCTTGAACACGTGCGCGCTCATTGAGGGCTTCACGGGGATCTAATTGAATAAGAAGATCGCCTTGATGAACAAATTGCCCTTCTTTTACAAGGATTTTCTCAATGCGTCCTGTATTTTGCGCTTGGACCAGCTGAACGTAAGCGGTGGGAATAACACTTCCTTGCCCCCGTGCAACAATCTCTGTTTTTGCGATAAAGCTGCCGATCACAATAAAGAGAAATAAGGTGACCAAAACAGCAACAACCATATGAAGCGTTGGTGACAAAGGGCGCAAATAGGGAGCTTTATCTGCCATTTTTTGCCTCCAAATCAGTAAAGTTTAAGACGGTTGCATGCTGAGGAAAGAGGTCGCTTTTGTGGGTAATAACAAGAACAATACGTTCTTGCGAAAGTTTATATAAATGCTCAACAATTTGCGCACTGACAGTGTCATCCAATGCGGAAGTAGGTTCATCCAAAATAAGCAGGCTTGGGTTTATCAGAAAGAAACAAGCCAGAGCCAAGCGTTGGCGCTGACCACCTGATAAAAAACTACCTTGCTCTCCTACTTGAGTATTGAGTCCTAAAGGCAACTGAGCAATCAAATCATGGCAAGCACTAACATATAGTGCAGCGTCGATTTCATCTTTAGTGGCATCTGGTTTGGCAAGAAGCATATTCTCAAGAATGGTTCCGGAAAAAAGGCAAGGATTTTGAGGAAAATACGCGATTGTTTCACGCACGCTACGGACATCAAAATTCTGTAAAGGTTGGGCGTTAATCAATATCTTTCCGCTTGTTGGGGGATAGAGTCCACAAAGGAGCTTCGCCAAGGTTGTTTTTCCGCACCCTGAAGGACCAAGTAACATAATCGGTTGCCTAGGTTGTAAACAGACATCAAGATGATTGATAATGGACTTATCTCCATAAGAAAAACAGAGATCGTTGGCTTCAAGATGAGGAGGAGCGCTGAGTTGAAGAGGCGGCTTTTCTTCTTCCCATTCTGAAGGGGAGTTAAGAATATCGCCCAAACGAAGACGAGAGATTTTCAAATGCTGCCATTCTTCCCATAGGGATGCAAGGCTTAAGATAGGACCAGAAACATTTCCAGCGAGGAGATGAAAGGCAATAAGTTGCCCTAGCGTAATCTGGTTTTGAAGAACTGCTTGAGCACCAAAAAAGATAATAAAAATAGTGAAAAGATCACCAAAAATATGGCTCATGGCTCCATTGAGAAGATGCAATTTACTGGTCGTAAGGCTTTGATCTAAACTGCGGGCTAAAGTTTCTTGCATGCGTATTGTATGGGCTGGCTCCTTTACATGCGCTTTTATGGCTTCAAGATTGGTAAAACTTTCAATAAGGCGCGATTGATGGGCGGCTTGCAGAGTGAAAGCACGGCGTAATTGGCGGCGCAAGAAGGGACCGACCAACGCTAAAGAACCCATTTGTAAAGGTAAAACAATAAGGACAATAAAGGTCAGTTTCGGACTAATGGAAAAGAGTGCAGCAAGATAAATGATTGCGAACAGAACATTTAGAACAGTTGTGGCGATGGTTCCTGTTAGAAAACCGCGAATTGTATCAACCTCTCCGATTCGCGTGAACAGTTCCCCCACTTGCCAACGGCGTAAAGTGGGCAAGGAGAGGCTTAACACATGGGTGTAAACGCGCTGTCCAAATTCTAATGTAAGTCGATTGGCTAAATAGGCACCTAAGTAACCTGAAAGAGCGCTAAGAGCAGTGCTAAACAGCATGATAGCAACCATCAAGACAACGATAGCATAGAGACTTTCAATACGCTGAAAAGGGAGAATACGGTCGATAATCGCTTGAAAAATAAAAGGATTCACCAAGCCAAGTAAGCGCAAAACAACAGCAACGCAACTGAGTTCGATGACATAATAGATATATTTCTTTGTTGTTCTTGTAAACCAAGAGAATGATACTAGCTTTTCTTGTGAGTGATTCATTTGAATTTATGATTTTGTTTAAGAGAAAGAGCGATGGATGTCGCATATTTAAACAGTATTGTAAATAGTATTAT
>NZ_JBHIMN010000026.1:0-5182 GCF_042194155.1 Bartonella sp. MR63HLJHH | reverse complement strand
AATAACTCTCTGGCAAGCCGTAACGTGCTGCCGTTTGCCGTATCGCTTGATTAACAGAAGGACTATAACGGGTCATTGAACCTTACTCCTTACAAATCTACCCGCTTGTCCCACCAACACCGAAGAAATAAAATGCGAAATCTTTTCAATCTTAATTCCCCTTTTATGCCAATCTATGAACCTTTGTAACATTTGAGCAACTTCTTGCTGGTTCATACCTTTAACGCCAAAGGTTGCTAACTTCGCCATATCACGTTCAAATATTTGCCTTTCTTTTTGAGGCAATTTCCTAATCGTATCAGATAAAACATTTTGAGTGATTTTGGCTCCTGCACGAGCAGCACTCGGTCTACTATAAGGGAGATTAACACCTACCAAATGAGAGGGTTCAGGCGTTCCTTGAAACGGCTTCACACCTCTTTTAGCAGCATCTTGATAAAATTTTTCCTCAGCTACAGACTTTCTAAAAGCATGAAGTTCTTTGCCGCTTAAAGACCGGCTAAGATTATCAGACATACGACCCGTTTGTAAAATATTGGAAAGGTTTCTAACAGCATTGGGTCCTTTTAATATATCGTCTATATAGTCTCTCATACCTACGCGATAGCTATTAAGTCCATCAGATATCGCTCCTCTCCGAAGCCCCTCCGCGATCCCCTGTCCTGAAACATCTCTCTGAGTAATGTTTTTACCTTGTTGTATGGCTTCTTGAAATCCTTCGTATTTTTCCGCACTACCACGTGCTGCTTTATAAGTAGGTGAAATTTTGTCCGTGATTTTTACCAAATTGTTTTTGATAAGTTGGTACCCAGAGACCTTCTGATTATCACCAAAATTCTTATATTTTTCAATCAAATCATCAAGAGACTTCTTAGTTTGATCTAATAATTCCATCGTAGGCTTATAGTTTATATGCCTAAACTCTTTAGCGTAAAATAATTCAGGCATTGCTTTGCGCGGATCTCCTTCTAAAGTGTCAACCGCTTCCTTAAGAGCATTTTGAAACCATTTATTTTTGAAAAGTCTATTAAGAACTGGATAATGCCTTTTTTCTATGGGTGTTCGCAGCGCTTTTTCATAAAGATGTTCATATACTCCCTCCCCTTGCTTTTTAAGCATAGTTTTTAAAATCTTCGTATCTTGTAGACCTGCAATATTTTCATTTGCCGATTGTCCCAGACGCTGTATAGCCCCATGCATCCGTCCTTCATGGGCGTGCCTCAAAATATCAGAAACATGCGTGTTTATTTGCCCCATATTGGCAAGGGATACTTCTAGATTTGGACTGATATCTGTCAAAAACGCACGGCGTGGAGCAGTTTCAAGACGTTTTGCAACATTCTCAACACCATCATCATACAACGTATTTACAACTTCTCTTACCGCTTTGTTTTGAACATCCTTATAAGCAGGGTTTAAACGACCTCTTACAAAAGGAGCAGATTGCCATAACTCTCTTCCTTTATTAATAACCGAAGAAGCAGCTGTACCAGCAAGAGAACCAACAGGAGCAGCAACAGAGCCAATACCACCTCCAATCCCTGCCGATATAAGCTTATCCTGTAAACCTTCTCCTGCTCCAGAGCCATGTAAAGCTCCAGAGCCTGCTCCTAAAAGTGCTGCCTTGCCTAGCTTACCAAATGTTGTTGCCGCAGACCCTGCTCTTAAAAGACCTAGCCCAGGGATTAATGATAATGCCGTTGGAACAATTGATCCAAGAAGATAAGCACCAGAAGACAACCATGGGTGTTTCTCTTCCAATGCTTTCTGGTAAGCGCGTTCCTTTGCTACTCTTCTGTTATAGGCTTCTTCTGCTTTTTTATCACCGCTCCAATAATCCGTAAAACCCGCTTCATTCGCTGCTTGTATCTCATCACTATAACCTGCTGTTAAACCAGATATCCCATGGCTCCTAATCGCATCCCACACACTAAGATCTTCATCAGAAAATGAGAAATCATCTGTTGTATCTTGAGTGCTTGAAATCTCAGGACCAACTACTTTATATTCCCTAGCCCATTCAGGGAGAAGTGACTTATCATAATCCTTATATTCAGAGTAATCCGCTATATTTTGAGGGTTGGGGATCTCAGGACCAACTACCTTATATTTCCTAGCCCATTCAGGGAGAAGTGACTTATCATAATCTTTGTATTCAGACATGGGATAACCTATTTTTCTACAGGGACTAGATTGCCATTTGCACGCCTAACCAAAAATACTGTTCCTTTTGGAAGGTTTTCGACATCTTTTGCACTTTTTACTATTGGTGCATTTGCATAATTCCCTTTAGGCATCGATAAATCTACTGAATATTGATCAGAGATTTCCTTAGGCGTTTCTAGAGGCTGCCCTGTTAATGCATTGTATAATTTAGTATCATTAAGCTTATTAAAAGCACTCAATGTTGTTTCAAGAAGACGTAAAGTCTTCTCCAATCCTTTCTTATCGCGCCCAACATCCAAAGAACCAAACATCGATGTCATCGCCTTACTTTCGAAATCTGATATAGGACCAACCCCTGCTGTGCCGTTAGGACTCATCGATTTTAGGTTCTCAAATACAGTCTTTAGAACGCCACCTCTAATCCCATCCAATAATTTGTCTAATTCATATGCAGGTGTTCCTCCAATGCCGCGCGACCCCCATCCAACAAACCCTGTCGAATAACCGTCTTTTATGAGTTTGATAGCGTCTGCAATATCACTTAATCCAGCACGCAGCTGCTGTTTATTGACAAGAACATTTCTTCTCTTTTTATCCTCCCATTCCTTCTGTGCTTGTAGTTTCTGGTTATACTCAAGTTGCTGTGGTGACCCTTTAATAGGTCTCATTTCACGTTCACCCGTCTCTGGATTCGTATACCATTGAAACCCCTCACTGAGTTTAGTTTGATCACTACCTGTGAGTAATGCACTAAGCATTTGAGGATTACGTGCCATCACAGCAGCTTCTTCTTCGCTATAGCCTTTGGATTTCAGATACTCGACGGTCTGGTTAATCTGCTCTCTTTTTTCTCTTTCCATATCACCACGACGAAGATTCATAGCTCCATTCGCTAAACTTTGTGCTATCGTCCCATCTGATAATGCATAACCAATCCCATAATCTGATAATCTTTGTAAAAACTCAGGACTACGCAAGTAATCCCAAAAACTCTGTTGAGAACCAGTATCTTGGTGAGGAACAGTACTCTGTTGTGGCTGTGCAAACTGCTGTGGTTCTACAGATGAAATAGGCTCTGGTAATTGAGA
The DNA here is from genome assembly GCF_042194155.1 of Bartonella sp. MR63HLJHH. Lineage (NCBI taxonomy): Bacteria > Pseudomonadati > Pseudomonadota > Alphaproteobacteria > Hyphomicrobiales > Bartonellaceae > Bartonella > Bartonella sp. MR63HLJHH. Next base: position 1,928 of record NZ_JBHIMN010000026.1, on the reverse strand, counting down.
CTGCTTTGGTTTCAATGATGCCAAATCTGAAGTTTCAATTGCATTAGGCAAAGGTTCCATACCTAAAGGATTTGGTTGTGAACCAAAGGTCGCTACTGGTAAAGAAGGGACTGAAGACGGTACATACGGTTTTCTGCCTGCCGATCTTAAAGACGAACTTACATCTGGCAAAGGTTCCATATCCTTCGATAAACCTAAAGGATTTGATTGTGAACCAAAAGTTGGTACAGATGAAGAAGGGATTAAATAAGGCAAATTATTTGCCTGTTGTTGTGCATTTTCCATACGTTGATTTTGCATTAGTATACGCGACGCGAATGGGTCCATTGCATACATAGACTTAATTAGTCGTGATAACATGTTATCGTTACTATTTTGCATAACTACCTCACTTTTTTCCTGCAAAATTAGCAATACTAGCTAAAATCCCTATAGCGTTCTTCCAAGGGTCGTTGCCTTGCATCATAGAGGCTGTATTATTATTCGTCGTCGTGCCGTAATTCCTTGCAAAGCCATGACCGGCGTTCATAAGCATATTCAACCTATTCCAACCGCTATTGTCTTGTTCCAGCCAACGTTCACGATTGGCATCAACAACTCTCTGATTGTGGGCATCAAGCACACCTCCCCCCTGTATGGCATTGGAATAGGCATTGTCATAACCCTGTAAGAAGTTATTTGAGGCTCCCAACTGATTTTGATTGGCTTGGTCTATCAGTGAATTCGCTTGCATCATGCGGTCCGCATCACGATTATACTGGTCTGCTGTAGCACTTGTGGACAAAGCACCAAGTTCATTTGCCAATACACCTGCATGTGCACCGGACCCATAACGACCCGCACCTGCAAAAGAGCTGTTAATCGTATCTCTTACACGGTCTAAGCTATTTTGAAGGGCGGCATTAAAAGACGGATTCTGTCCAACCATACCACCAGAAGCCATATGTCTAAGATTCATGGCTGCCGACGTTGGATTGTAGATTGTATTCATCAAAGAGCGATTTTGATAATGATGAGGAATACTGCCAAGACCACTAATGCCATAGCGCGTTTGATCACTTAACGGGGCAATACGAGGTCCCCCATACACATTACCCCCAATCCCTGTGTCATACATTTGATACGCATCCCTACCCCCACGCTTAAATACATTCTCCATCCAAGCAGGAGGGGCGCTTGTCTGTACCTGCTTTTGTTCTGTTGTTGCTGGTGTCTTGCTCCCCATTTCATAATTCCTTCCTGTAATAAAGCATATCTATGCTGTAACCTTGCTTGTCCAATGCACGTTTCCAACCCAAACGACCCAAGATCTCCATTTCAAAAGCCCCATTCTCACGCGCCCAATCCTCTGCAACTTGCAAATTGTCAACTTGATCAAGAACACCCTTGCCACTACATTCACAAATGAGCGCGCGCTTCTTTCCTAAAACTGTCTGTTGTATCTGGGTCGTGACGACTGCTAAAAAGCGCTCTTCATCATCCAAAACAAGCCATAACTGTTTCTTACCACTGCAAATAGATTCAATGAGTTCTTGCAACGTAATTTCATGTTTGAAACGCTCTACATACTCTCTAAAAGATGCAATGATTTCTTCAAGATAAGGGGCTATACGCTCTATATCCCAAGAACTGGTCAAAAAGACTTTTGCCATTACCCTCTACCAAAAGGACGTAAATCCACATTAAACCCCGTAATCATCGTACAAGATATTGATTTATAATGATAATTCACTGTTTTGTATGTTGAGTGAGAGTCCCGAATAACGTAAGATTCTCTCATTTCAAATCTGTTTATCTTGAATCAATCAAAACCACTATTTGCACATAACAAGTGGGATGAGCGTGTGGATCAAATTTGTATAAGAAAGGACTAAAAATGGCTCTTATGAACCGTCTTAATGCAAGGGCTGTCGCAACATTGGGAGCTG
>NZ_JBHIMN010000025.1:0-5664 GCF_042194155.1 Bartonella sp. MR63HLJHH | reverse complement strand
AGGATACTTTCATGCTTTAAAACTTCTACCTCTAAAGCAAACACATAAAAAGCTGCACACATGATGCAGCTTTTTTTTGCAAAATTTTCTTGATTTTTCATGCTTTTCAGCACAATCAAATTTTTCGACATCCACGTAAAGCTTTTATAATCATGAGAAACAAGCTTCAAAATAAAAGATTTTTTTTCAACAATTCTATTTTTTTATGTTTTTTCTTTAAGAAATTTCTTAAATGAAGTGTTGACTCCATAGATTATATATATGCGTTACAGCGTAACAAATATGCGACTATTGCTCTATTTTTGCCATTTAAACCAAACGAATATCGCAGAAACATATTCCGCTACAATCAACAACTTTTCTTAATATGGAAAGCATATCAATCTTATATCTCATGTAAGAGGGAGCATTATGCGGTTAATATTTCATCCACGTACAATATGAGAGAATAAGGTGAAATTTCTCTGATACAAAGGGAATACCAACCTACCAAATTATCTATTCTCAACAAAGTAACACTCTCACCGCTTCAATACCAGTATATTAGTTTGAATATACGAACACAATTTACATTCTAGATTAAATGTATCAAATAAATAATAAACACAACATGCTATATAGGCTGGATTCCATCGATGCTTATGAACAAACGCTTATAAAGCAGATTGAAGTCGCCTCTATTGAAGTAAAAGATGGACAAAACAAACTGTATTTTGTTGTGGAAAGCAAAGGAAGTATTTTCGAAGACATGTTGCACGATCTGGAAGAAGTAAAAATCCATTGCGGTCGTGAATATTTCAAAGCTTTGGGAGAAAATACCCAATATATTGTTTCTGATAATTATCAAACTTTTATCGATCAAGTACTTCAAAAAGATACCATAACAACTTGAAAAAATGTTTGGGCTATGGAAACAGCCTTCCCCTATTGTTTATAAAATGCAATTTTTTCCTACTCTATAATTTACAAGCTCTTCCTTATAACCGATTTTAATTTTTATTAAACGATTAAGAGATTGTCGAACATTTTCCAGAAAGAGCTGCACATTTAAGAAAAGAAAATTATAAACTATTGAGAATACATTTGGCACCCAAACAATATCGCTGCATTTTTACTGTTTTGCCTCACACTCTCCTTATCGCATAAAGAAAAGGGCTCAGATTTATGATATGCTTTGTTTGAACGCCTTCTCAATAACATTTTCAATGGCTTATAAGATCATAGAGTAGTTTACCACTTTTCGAGAAACCAACACACTGAGACCTTGACCACAACCTTCGTTATTTTTATGAAAGAACACTAAACCAACAAGCTCCTTAAACTCTAAAATTTGGCCATCTCCAGTAACGTGGGGTGTTTATCAACATCATGCTTCCTTTGTGCTCTTGGACACCTCTCAAAACCTCTTGAAATATGGGATTCTCTGTTGGTATCTTTGCAAATATCCACGAAAATTAAGCACGCGTTTCAATGCGGAATAGTCCCATAAACACACTAACAGACACCCCTACAGCACCAGCATAGAATATGGCATCCCGCCCCCGCCCGCCAAAATGCTGCCCCTCTTCTGCCACGCATCGCGATGTGGAAAATAGCACTGTGCTGCAAACTTGGTGATGTTATTCACCCCATTTAAACCTCCTTGAATCGCTATGCTTGCATAACCGCAACAGGTTCAAATGAAGATGAAGCGACAAAAACATCTGGTAAAGCAGCCTCTCTCTCCATTCCATTGTGAACTGTCATCACAAATCTTCTCCTCTTTAATAAAAAAGCCTTCTCTCATTGAGGGGAAAATTTTTAAAAATATTGAAAATCATGAAGCACGATGACAGACAGCAAACCATCTCTAAAAAGGCTGTTTTTTTACTTTTACAGTGTGCTCTGAGATTTGCTTAAAATTTCCCCGCCTTTAAATTTTCCTTATAAAATTTACGGTAAAAGAAGCTTTTCAGAACTCTTTTACACATAACTTCATTGCTTCAAGTTCCCTTACAGACACGATAAACGTCTATATTTCCATCTACCAAGTGTGCAAGATTAACAGCGGATATAATGAAAACAGCCTTTTTATAGAAAACCGTAAGCTTTAACGGAATAAACGAAATTGGTAAACCGATCCCCTACCCACTTGTTCTCTCTACCGGTTATGCGAACAAAGAACCCCATCTGCTCTTTCTGACAAGTAAAGAACTGTGCCAACATTTGGTAATATACCATTGTTGAAATTCTTGTCACAAAGCCTTCCTTTCAGGGATTATGCGTATTGCCTGCTTCCTTCTCTCCAATAAACAATCTATCAATAAAGAATGTTATTGCAGTTACAATAATACAAAATTATACTTCTATTCTCATTCTATATTTTTCGAATTATCACACATTATCCATCCCCCTCACTGCTATAACAATGAAAGGAGAAAAAATTAAAACACAATATAGTATTTCTCTTTCACAAATCTTATATAAGCCACAAAATTGTTGCGCGACCTTCTATGCAAGGTCAGGCAATAAAATCATATTCTAAAAACCACTCCACACACCACTTTTTGATATTATAAAGCCATAAAATGCAATTATCATCTCCGCAAAAAATCTCTCAGAAAAACACTATTCCTCCTGCAATCATTGGACTACTTCCTCCAATGTTTGCGCACCATTATACGCATAACGAGTTAGATGACTTGTTTATTGCATCATTTGCTCCTCCTGAGGTTCCAGAAGGTACAAAAATCCAAAAAGTTAAAGCGTGGCTACGTGCAATCAATTCTCAATGCGAAGAACCACTTGAAGTCCTTGGTAACTTGCTTGGGGATTTTTTGGAAAAAGAATATTATGACCCAGACCCAAGCGGATTCAATCCACCATTATATGAAAAAATTTTACAGTTACAAAAAGATAAACATACAGTTTTAGAAAAGTTAAAGGAGTATGACTTGGGATATCAGCGTGGAGGGCATATTATCAAGAATGAGCTGACCTCCACACAAGAATTGCAAAAAGCAGGTCTCCTCTCTACAGAAGAGCTAAAAAAACTTATTGCAGAGAAAAAACTTTCAGCAGTAGAAATCGAAATAAATAGAGCATTAGAAAATATAGAAAAAGATCCAAGGGGGGCGGTTCTATTTGCAGCAAATCTGTTGGAAGCCTCTTGCAAAGCTTATCTCGACCACCATTCTATCCCATATGCAGAAAACGCCCGTAATAATCTGCCCGCTTTATGGAAACAAGTCGTTAAGAAAGCCAAGACCCATCCCGAAGATATGAAGCAAGAAAACTTAAAAAATCAAGATCTAGATGAAAAAGACTTAAAAAGTCAAGATCTAGATGAAAATGGCTTAAAAATGATCGCATCCGGTCTGTATCAAATCGTTAGTGGTACTATGAATTTAAGAAACAAGAAAAGTGCAGCGCACGGCCGCTCAGAAAAAGATTTGGAACTAATCAATCTCAAACCTCACCATGCGCGCTTAACTTTTAATGCCGCACATTCTCTCTCAATGTATATCTTAGAGCTCATAGATCAGCCGTAATAAAAAAGAGCACTATTCTTACATGCCATAACCATTTTCTCTTTACAGGCTTTTTGCTACCAACATAATGCTTTACCCTTTACAAAACACTCTTTGCAAATAATCGGGGTATCGTTACGATCATAGGCATTTTAGGTTTTGTCTTTTAAGACAAAAGGCTAGCAAAGCCTCCACTCCATGCATGTTTGTCTTTTTTATCGCAAAACAACATCATTTTCATCAAAAGCCTATCATAACATTTTATATTTCGAGCTAAGAGCAAGAGCAAATTTTCTTAAAATCATTTCTTATCTTTAAGACTTAAGAGCGCTTCCCATCCCCCCCCGACATAACCTTCTCTATAGCTTATAAAACCCAATATTCCTATAGCGGGATAAAATTTAGTGATCACGCACTCTATAACTTCCCCTTCCCCACTGCCAGCTTCCATTCAAACATTAGTACCCATGGCTGCAAAAGCAAAAAGCCAGCCCTTCTTTTTCTCACGCCAGAATGTTGATTTTTCTTAAAGATTTCCGCCCCTTTAAAAAGATTGTGTGCCATGACGAAGAGTTTGGCTTGCGTTTTTCATTGGAAGCAAGTTTTGTAGCTTTTTTATGATATTAAGATAGAGGTAAGCTGGAAGCGTTTTTTTCACCTTCTCGCCATTTTTTATCTATGGATAGAGATGTTCCGTTTTTTCTCAAGCCAAATTGCAGATATAAGACAGTTTTTTTCTGAAAGACGAGGATATCTGAAAATTTTGGAGAGGACTTTGATTATTTTTGGTTATGTTTGTAGGATTTTTTGGGGCTTCTGGAATAAGATCGTAAACGATTAGTTTCAGGGAAGAATTGGGAAGTTTGCATTTTAGAGAGGCAAAGCTCAGTTTTCAAATTTCAAACTCCAACAACATGTTTTTTAGCTTATTTTTAAGCATCTAGAATAAAGGTTTATTTTGAAATCGCTCTAGTGATGGACGCAATGATAGCAATAAGATTTTGTCTAAAGCAGTTAGCTTTTTTGTCTTCAATTTTTTTAAAGGATTGGATTGTGCGTTTTTGTCTCACACCATTTGCCACCCATGGGTTTTCTCCCTCCTGACATTGAGCAAAACTGATTGTCCAATCAGGATAAAGTCGCCAGCTACCTAGCCCTCTCGTTGGTCATCTCACAAATGTGTTGCGCATCCCGCTTGGAGCGTTGATAACACTACCTCATCACTTATATGCCCATGAGTTTATAAGCGTTTTGACAAATCAATGGTTCATCGCTCCCATTTACTCTAGAGCACAGGATGCGTGCGTTGTGTAAAATAAGCGTGGTAGGACTACTATAGCTCTTTTTTGGAAGGATTGGTTTTAAGTGTAGGGTGATAGAAATCTCTTGCTATTTTTATGCACTTTACGAAGAGCTTGATGGGATATTTTTAAAGTCTCTAGACTGAGGTAATGCACAAATAGTTTCAGAGAAGGATTGGGAGGTAGGATTTTAAGATAGAAAGGTGAGTTCAACTTTTTAGTGGTATGTCTATATGAGCCATTGCATTTTTTAGAAAGGGAATATTTTCAAGCCACCCCATTCCCTCACTGTAGCTTTATGGGTGTTTAGACTCTCGTACGTTTTATCCTTCTTCCATGGTGCTTCCATTATGATCCATCTAGAATGAAGGTTTATTTTGAAAGTTCTCTCGTGAGAGACAAGATGGTAGCAATAAGACCTTTTCCTCATATAGCAACCTGCTTGGCAAGGATGCACCTTGGATGTGATATAGACGGACAAATATAGTATGGGTGATGGTGCCTTTTTTTCTCAAGTTAATTTGAGAGGCATCGGAGAATTTTTGAGACCAATCTAGGTTGAGCGCTATTTTTTGCACTCTTTTTAGAGAGGGAAGATTTTCAAGTCCCCCCTTCCGTCATAGTTTTATGGGTGTTTAGGCAGTTTGTACGTTTTATCCTTCACGCATAGTGCTCTCGCAACTTCTATAAAGCCGCAAGCCTATACAGCTCAAGTGGGGAAGTTTGAGTGAAGACTTATTCTATAACATTTTCGGGTACGTGTATTTTTATATTTTTACGTTTTATCATGAGCGCAGTGTCATGTTCAGATGACATGTGATTTTTATGGAAGTCATTAGTTTTGGCACTTTGGT
>NZ_JBHIMN010000023.1:0-7497 GCF_042194155.1 Bartonella sp. MR63HLJHH | reverse complement strand
CGGGGCAAGTGCTTCTATTTTAAGAAGTCCGGTTGCCGTTTTCGTTTCTACCCTTTGATAATTCGAAGAAACATAAGCCCCTTTTACCCATAATCCCGCTTCTGCTGCTCGACGGTTGGCTAAACCAGCAAGAGGCTTCCCACCGACCTTATTCCATTTCTGTAATTCAACAGGAACGGCTTCATAATCGCCTTGATTAAGCTTCTTCAACAATGTTGACTTGCAAAAAGCAGCTTTTCCTACATTATAGCAAAACGAGACCAATGCCGCGAATTGGCAATCCGTTAACGAAACCGTAACCGATTCCTCTACCGTCTGCTCAAATTGCTTTAAGTCTTTACAAAGGATTTCTTCTGCTTGCTCTTGGCTAATACACATGCCTTTTTTGACAAGGGGATGACCCGCATTGCTGGTGTGACCATAACCAATCGTCCAAACACATGCCGTATCTCTATAAGCCTCTAGACGCAAACCTTCCCATTGTTTGATAAGCTCTAATGCTTCTTTCGATATCTTTCTCATCTGACGCTCCATAAAAAAAAGCCCCACAAAAGTGGGGCTGGATAAAATGATGTTCTAATCAATCTCGCACTAATTATAATAAAATGGGTCGCTACATCCACGGGCGCCTATTTTTTCATCTTCTACATAACGAGAATGCGCAAAATTCCGTACAAGATGATCATTGTTAGAGCCACCAGTCCAATCGCCTCCTCCCAACATAACATTTATGTCTACACGTAAACTACTTCCTTGCTCCCCTGTATGCCATTTAGTCACTGGATAACAACCGGACAAATATTGCCACACATAACCGCAACCATCCTCACAACCAATATGCGAAATCATCCGTCTATTGTTTGTATCAACGTGTCCTCCAGATGTCTTAGGAGAAGGCGCTTGATTGCCGACAATACTGGTTGCTTGATTACTTCCATACATGCTTGGCGAAAACTCATCACTCGTCAAAAATCTCTTACTAACAGACCAAAAATCAAATGCATGATCCGCATAGCTACGATTGGTCGTAATCGGAACACCATATGCCGACTTTGCATTTACACCTGTCCCTGATTGAAGATAAATATCAACCCAAATATTATGCCACGGATTGTAAACCATCCCTTCTGGACTACTACGCGGGCGGTGATTTAAAGACCAAACAGAATTGGGTAAAATATCCCCCGCTTGATAACCTGATAAGAGATGACCTTCAATCTCACCAACATCCGCACATAGCGTATGAAATCCGCCAATCTTTTCAGAATTATCCTTTGTATAGCCATCAGGAGCCGTCGGATTTTGCGAAAGGTCAAAGGATAGCTCATTCGTCTGATCTTTTAGGATGAGATATATATAATAATCCTTTCCTGCTTCAAGATCTTCGTCAAAAGACATCCTTCCACGCCTTGGAACGCGGTAAAAGAGGTACCTACCCCCAAATTCTCACCACCATGATAAAAGCGAAAACATGCCCCTTTATTGATCACAATACCTTTTCTATTTGTCGGATTGGCTTCCAGAATTCTGTGAGGCTGATCAAAACGCACATTCTCTAAAAAATAAGTGGAAAGAAAACCTACTGTTGCCTTGTTTGTGAGCTGATCAACCATTAGATTCAACGTCTCATCCGCTTGAATAAAGAAGGACACTATTTTGACTCCCTCCATCATTCGTGCTTTTTGTTCAACTAACTCTTTAAGAATGGGTAGGATGCTTTGATGATCGCTTTTGCAAAGATTTTCTTGTTTGTTGACGTTTTCTTTCATTCTCAAAATGAGTTATCATGGCCCGTTCCTTCTTGCTCGTATTGCTTAGACCAAAAGTATCATTGTCCATAAATTGCTGATATCCAGCTATCATGAGATCGGTTAGGAACGAGTCACTTTTCGGAGGTTGTGTAAAATAAATCCCCTTTGAATCCTGCAATTTATATCGAAAACCTGCTTTTTTCATGCACTCATATACTGAAGCAAATTCACTTGCATACGAATTCATATCACTAGAAGAAGCATAAACCGGTTTCCAACCACATTTTAAAAGTGATTGTTCGATTACAGCCCGATCTGCTCTAGGCTTTTCCCATAAAACCAAAGTCGATGGGGGAGGATTGCCTAATTGACATCCAGCTGTACTTAAGAGAGCCATGCTGCTCAATAGTTTTAAGATTTTTTTCATTTTTCCCCTCCTCCATAGTTTTTTCCAAAAACTCTTGTAAGAAGATGTGAATTTCAAACCAAGAGCTTTCTCCACCTTTTCAATCTGTAGATTATCAGCCGCATTTTCTTCAGTACGAAAATTGATAATATCATCATTATATTTATTAACTTTATCAATTAATACTGCAACATCATCTAAGGTATAGGTTTTCATAAATCTTCCCCTGCATACTCTTTAATTCTTTTACAGAGAAATTCATAAAAATTACTTGCGTAATATTGGGGATCATCAAGTGGAAACTTAAGATAGAGCGGGCACTCTCCATCCCGAAATTGAGTATAATCAAAGTAAAAGGTTTCACCAAAATCAGTTGTGCAGATAACAAGTTGTTTGGGATTCGTAAAGCCATCTCTTCTATCGAGCAAATTTCGGTAAACAATATCACCAGCAGGAATACCAGCACAGATTTCATAAATACTGAATATTTCTTCACCTCCAACTTCTCCGCCTCCATAATTTTTTAAAAAACCCTTATAGGAAGAGGTAAATTGTAAATCGAGAGTATTCTCAGCTGTTTTAATCCTTACATCATCAGGGGCATTATCTTTAGTACCAAAATTAATAGCATGACTATGCATATCAATATATTGTGCAACATCCGATAAAGTATAACTTTTCATAAATTTTTCTCCATAAGTCACAGCGTGTTTTTACTAATAATTAGTGTTTCTACTGATCAATATTTCTCTACCATAGCCAATGGAATTGGGATTACATTGATAGAATCATAAGGGATATTTTCTTGAAGGAGCTCTTTTCTCATCTGTGTCTGTAAAATCATCTCGCATTTACAATATATGATATAATTAAAGGGGATGATCATTAAAGCTTAGAGAGCGCCTTTTAGTGTCATTACTCCAATATTTGCAATAATTACTTTTTCTTTTTTCCTGCTTAGGAGACTTTTTTTGAAATCTAACAAATAACTTTTTTGATAAAATTTGTCTTTGGCTTCATATAAGCAACCAAACTCTTGTCTTGATAAAATGAGTAGAGAACTTCAGCGAGAGGACTATCTTGTTCTTGTGTTATAGGATGTAACATAATAGGCCTACAATCGACTCCAATAGGAGCTCTTCCTGATACCATTCTTTCCACATTTGTACCTGTTACTATCTGTCCTTTTTCTTTCCAAGAAGAAACTGTTTCAGGCTCAAACAGTTCATCTTCCGGATAAACTTTTTGACCTTTAAATTCCACAGGCTCTGCTGCCCCCATACTTTTTTTCTTTATCCATTTCATGATTCATAATCCCCTCGATTTTTTTTCAAAATAATCAATGTATTCTGTGTTCTAAATAGACTTAATACACTCTCCTTCCAAGAAGTAGGTTATTCCTCGCTAGAAAACTCTGAGTGATTATCGAAATCCTTTTGCCACCTGTTTAATTAAAGCGTAGCTCACTTGCTTCACCTTTGCTACTTCTTTGGCTAAAGCTAATGCACGTTCAAGATGAAGCTGTTGGATGCTCTCGTCAAAGCCTAGGTGATCCCCTGCCGTAAAGCTTTTCTGATAAGATTGCAAAGTTTCAGCATCACCCAACAAAGCAAGAGTGCCAAGATGAAGCAAAGCATAATCCGTATTATCTGCTTTAGATGTTGCATCTTGTTGCCAAGGAGCAGTGCCATAATCAGAGCGAAGTCTTTCAGAAAGATCAATTTCTTCGACTGACCATTCTAGCGCATCATCAAGCGCCTGTGTTAAACGATCCGCAGTGACTTCTGGTTCAAAGATTTCTAATCCCTTGGCTTCAAAATTAAGCTGTATGTCTGGAATATCTTCTGTGTGGGTAGGATCAATGAATTTACAAGCGGTGGAAAGAATGCCCGTGCTAATCAAAAAGGCGCTATCAAATTGTGGGTAGTCTTTGGCAATTTCGTCGTTATAAAGAATATCTACTTCACGATCAGCCAATTGATAGCTTGCCATATGGTCATTCTCATTGATTTTCTCGGTTGACCAGCCTAGGCTTTTTAAAATTGCATGAGCACTTTCCATGGTGAGACGATCATCAGTGTCATCCGCTTCATCCACTTCCTCTGCCACTTCAACAGAAGTTGTTTTAGAAGCAACAGATGCTGTTTGCGCATCCAAGCTTAAAATCGGAGCATTTTTAGGAAAACCAGTCCGATAACGGCGTGCAAGAGTAAGGACGTTATCAATAATATGTGCTATGTTTTCCCTTATCAAAGCTGAAAAGTTTTTATCCTTCAAACTTTCCTTATAAAATTTGAGTTTTTCAACATCCCCAATAAGAATAAGTGCAATAAGGTGCAACTTCGCAAAATCATATTCACTGTCTGGGGACAAAGCCGCATAATCATAGATGATTTGATTCACATTTTGTCGATCAGCCCAGCACAAAATATCCGCACAGATCTGCTTCAGTTTACCTTCATCCAATTCAGTACTAGAAACTGTATAAAATTCTTCTGCCTCTTTGAGAGCTATATATTGGGGCAATCTAGGAAACATCTCTCTATGAGCAGTAGAAAAACTAAGTGTTGAAAGGGAAGCCTTAAATACAACAATCGGCTCTTCTTCATCACTTTGAAGGTTATACATTATATTGATGATAAGGTCTTTACTTACAAAATAAGCATTGCGATCATAGTTCTTATCTCGATAAACTGTCCACCCCATCCTTTTTAAGTCTTCAGAAACTGTATTAAGAAAAGACAAATCTTGCAAACTAAGACGATCATCTATGGCTTTTCGCTCATTAAAGATTTTCAGATGTCTTTCTGCAAATTCAACAGCGTGATTAACATACCCCTCCAGTTCTTCATCAAGATTTTGCAAATGCTCAGGAATCTTATCCTCTGCAATAGAATCTTGATAGAATTTTAGGACATCAATTTGACCTGTCAATGCTAAACAAGCCAAATGCCAAATCACAGCTGGATAATAGCTATATTTTTGGATAAGCGTTTTGCTTTCTATTGACGCTTGTAAATCTTGGGCACGTGCCCACTGTATCACCCGCTCAGAGATTTTTGTCAACTCTTGCTCATTCAATATCTCTACACAAATATCAATTCCTTTATCAACCCCACGAAAATTCTCTCCTCCAATCGTATTAAAAGATCGATAAATATCCGTAGGTCGTACAAGATTACGTTGTCCACAAAAATGAATATACAAGCAAGCCAAAGAAATCTCTTCATTAGATATTTCAGCTTCGAGATGAATATTGTACTGATCATAGAGATGTACAAAGCCAAAATCTAACTTAATAAAACGATCCGGCAAAACCAACCACATTTTCCCAAGCTCTGTGGCAAACCACCCTTGAATTTTAAAAATGCGAGTTGCTGCTGTAAGACTCATCGACCACTGTTTAGTTTTTTTACGCGCTAAAATGTCATCTAACTCCCCGTTTTTATAAGCTTGCGCAAAAAGAATGAGGCGCTCAATCCACCCTATTGTTTTGTAATCTGAAAATTCTGGTACATGTAATTGGGGTGTAAACTTAGAACTTTTTAAAGCCTCAATATCACCAAGTAATGCTTCTGCAACAGCAGAATGATTGGCTGCTTTTTCACGTAATTTTTGTTCAATATCTTGTGCTTTCGCCCAAGCGATAACCCTATTTAAAGATTCCTTAACATGGCTTTCTGAGAGATCTGAAGCTGTAACATCGAAATCCTCTTTCGCAGAAAACAGCGTATCTTCATACTTATCCTGTGATACTTCACCACTAGCATATTCCCAAGCAAGGCAATAAGCAGCAGTGGTAAGATCAGCCGATAGCCGAAATTTTCCCCCATCCTCTCCATAATCTACAACATCATAACTAATGCCTACAATGCGATCGGGAAAATGATAATGCGCAAAGGTATCCCCCACTTCATCACGATAAGGCTCCCAGCCCAGTCTTTTTAAAATCTCTGTGACATCTTTGGTTTGCATCGTCATTACCCCCCAGCATGTTCCATAATTCTTTTACAGAGAAATTCATAAAAATTACTTGCATAATACTGGGGATCGCTAGGTGGAAATCTAAGATAGAGCGGGCACTCACCATCCTGAAACTGAGTATAATCAAAGTAAAATGTCTCACCAAAATCTGTTCTATTGACAACAAGCTGCTGTGGTTTTGCTAAACCATTTTTTATATCTGTTAAGTGATAATAAACAATATCACCAGCAGGATTATCTTCAAAACTTGCGTTATAAATGCTAAAAATTTCATAACCTCCAATTTCTCCTCCTCCATAATTTTTTAAAAAACTTTTGTAGGACGAGGTGAATTGTAAACCAAGAGTTCTCTCAGCCTTTTCAATCAATATATCATCAGGTGCATCCTCTGCAGTGCCAAAGTCGATAACATCCGGATATTTATCAATTAATACTGCAACATCAGCTAAAGTATAAGTTTTCATAGATGATCCCCCCTAAAAAATATTAATGATGCTTTCATTCTTGAAAAGAGAAAATAATGGTGGTTTAACATTGCAATTCGGAAGTAAAACCACCATACAAAGAAATTTACTTCAAGTTATCTCTAATCCTTTTACAGAGGAATTCATAAAAGTTACTTGCGTAATACTGGGGATCGCTAGGTGGAAATCTAAGATAGAGCGGGCACTCACCATTCTGGAATTGAGAATAATCGAAGAAAAATGTCTCTCCGAAATCGGTTCTACTAACAATAAGTTGCTGTGGCGTTGCAAAACCATTTTTTCTATAATTTAAGTTTTTATAAACAATATCATCACTACGAACAATCTCAAAGTTTGTATCATAAACGCTACATATTTCCTCACCACAGATCTCCGCTCTTCCATAGTTTTTTAAAAAACTTTTATAGGAAGACGTAAACTGCAAACCGAGAGTTTTCTCTGCTTTTTCAATCAGCGCATCATCAACTGCTTCATCTGTAGAGCCAAAATCGATACTATCGCTATATTTATCAACTAGTACTGCAACATCAGCTAAGGTATAGGTTTTCATAGATGATCCCCCTAAAAGTGATTAACAATTCTTGCATTTTTGAAAACAAAAAAGGATGACGGCTTTAACAGTGTATTTCAAAAGGAAACAGCCCAACAAAAGCGTCATTCCAAATTAGCTATAATTCTTTTACAGAGGAATTCATAGAAGTTATTGTATAATATAGAAGTTATTGTATAATATTGTCATATTTGTTATGAGAAAGACCTTGTCCATTGGGGCGAACAATATCAATCAGCGGCATATCATTGCCGGCTTTCCCCACCGTGGGGCGGAAAACAGAGCCAACCCCGTCAGCTGCTTTAATCCCTTGGCTCTCTT
>NZ_JBHIMN010000022.1:0-9893 GCF_042194155.1 Bartonella sp. MR63HLJHH | reverse complement strand
TTTTCAAATACTGATTTCCCAAATCACCATTTTTTTCGTGTTTCATGATCGTCTTACGATCAAGCAAAGCTGTTGCACGACTCGCAACAACATTATTCAGAATGAGCTCTGCTGGATAAGGCTTATCAAATTTCATCACCACTGTTTTCTCATCAACAGCTTGCAAAGTATCATCAACATTTTGTTCTGTAATTCCATATTCATTAAAAATTGCTGCATTAGCCATCTGCAATTTGACAATCCGCTTCATACCCCAAACAAGATCATTGGCATTGGCTGATCTACCATCGTTAAACTTTAAACCATCACGCAAATGAAAGGTAATCACCGTACTGTGATCATCACCTGAAACATCCCAATGAGTTGCTAAAGACGGAACTATTTTTGTTGGATCATCTGTCGCAGTACTGACCAAATTATCACAAACATTTCCAATAATTTCACTTGCATAAACATCATTGCTTTGGGCAGGATCAAATGTACTGATTGCATCAAGATTCCAAGCCATCACAAGAGTATTAGCCGGTGTTTTTGCTGAAACCTGTTGTACAACTACTCCCAGTGCCACAAGAGCAGCAACAAGAGAGCTGCTACTTTTCAATATTGTTTTCTTCGAGTCCATAAACGTTTCCCTTTATTTATTTTTTATTAATTAATGACGCTGAAATAACATGGCAAATTTATAATTATACACATTGAACAAATACATTCTAATCGCCTATACAGAGTCATCCACTTTATAAATTCATTGACTTACATCTCAATCAAACCATAGCGAACATGAAATATATGTTTTGCTAACCAGTATCACATTCTTTCATAACCTTTCTTTGCATACGATAATGCCGTATACCAGCCCCATTAATCATCAAAACGATAAGCCTTGTAGCCCCCAAAATGGTAAGCTTTAAAAAAAATCATTGCGCAAAAATTTATGAATTCACCATTCTATCCCTTTAGGCGGTATTTAAAATAAAATATGCAAACTTTAAAAATCGTCATTCTCCTCAAACACTCAATTTCAAGATGCGGTGCATCTTTACTACATGATCAAAACTGCACTAAAATAGCAGAAAGGCATAAGAAAAGATCTTTTCTAAAACTCTACCCCCCCACAAAAATCTGCTTAATCTTTTGAAAACCAAGTGTCAAAAGCTTTACGTTTTTACCAACAAAACCAAACACGTTAACAAAAACAAAGAAACAATGAGAATAATCACCCCTTCCAAGCTTTGTCTTTTGAGAGATAAAGCTTGCAATAAAAGAATACACACTAAAATGCACTTCTCTATTGATAAAAACAAAATTCATCAGACCACCCCCCAAAGACATAACGAATATAAACCCTTCTAAACTTTAGTGCGCATCATTGCTTTACCACTATAAAAATAGAATAGAAAACAACATACTGCAACAAAACTCTTGTTTCCAGCAGAAACATACAGAGATTCAACTAAGCAATGTAGTGGATACAAGCCTGCCTGAGCTTAATCACCTTCCCAAAAATGGAGCGCACACGCGGCAAGATCACTCTCTAATAAGAGAAAACTATCAGATAATAAAACCCAACACAAGCAGCTTGAGTCATTTAACTTTAATTTTTCATCGCTGCATTTTATTTTTATTGCCTAGGTAAGTATTGGACAATCGACCTACACACAAATAAACCAACTACCATACAACCAAAGTAAAATATAACAATGCAACAACAGCACGCCCTCTAAAAACCACTTTGCATTCGTCAATAAACATGAATAAAATATTCATTACTTATTATAACGGTCATGTCTATTAACAGAAATAAAAACACCTCTTCTGAACCATTTCAAATGCCAAAGACTGTTGCACAACATTGAACGCTCGTAAAGTGTGTGATGGTGCCGATTTGCTCCGTCATAAGCGTGAAGATGGAGTGCACAATGGATTGACTATTATACCATTCATGGGCTGCGTCGCAAAATGGGCTTTGATACACTAGATGTTTCTTTAAAACATACAAGACATTACCATTATCTAACTTCAGATACATGACAGTTAAGGTATCACTCCTTTTTGCATCTATTTTTTCATCCTCAAAATTATACCTTTATCGTTTTGAGTGCCAACAATAGTAGGAAATCGTTGATATTGTATAGTTTATATATTTTAATTATCTTATACAGTGGAGTTGTATAATCTATACATTTATTAAACAATTCAATTATTATCCTATTGATCATTACCCTTACAAAAGAACGTTGGCTAATTTATCGACAAAAACATCCTTCAAGATGATCATTAACAATCCCTACGGACTGCATAAAAGCATAACAAATTGTGGGACCAATAAATGTCCAGCCACGTTTCTTCAAGTCTTGAGAAAGACAAAGAGAAGCAGGGGTTGTAGGATGAGCCGACAGTGTTTGAAAGTCTATCTTTTCATAACGCTCTGATTGTGGTGGCTGAAAAGACCAAAAATAGCGGGACAAGCTCCCCCACTCTGTTATAATTTCCTGTGCTCTAAGTGCATTATTAAGCACTGATTGAATTTTTCTTTGATGGCGAACAATGTCTTTATTCTGCATTAACATTTGCACCTTTAGCTCATCATAATGAGCAATCTTTTCAAAGTCAAAGTGATCAAATGCAATGCGAAAAAAAGAGCGTTTTTTTAAAATTGTAAACCAAGAAAGCCCCGCTTGGAAACCTTCAAGACAAATTTTTTCAAACAAACAGATATCCTCAAAAACAGGTTTTCCCCATTCGTTATCATGATAAGCACAATAAAGTGGATCCGTTCCAGCCCATGCGCAACGAACTTTTCCATCCACTCCCTTAAGAAGACCTTCCGCAAGCATGGCATTAACCGTATTAAAAGAGAGTTCCTTGATCATCGCTTGGCGGCTTTATCTGCTTGTGTTTTGAACGTTTAGAAAAAATAGGTTCTTGTATTGCAACACTGATATCACCATCAAAAAAGCGTAAATTTATTTGCCCTGTTTCAGGAAACTGAGTCAACCGTTTAACGGGCTTATTATCTTGCCCCAAAGCCAAAACAAAACCACGCTCTAAAATATTCTGATAAGAAGTGCTTTTTAAAAGTCTGAATGCAAGCTCCATTTGGGCACGTTGTTTTTCCACACTACGCACAAAAGCACGATGAAGGCGCGCCGTATATTCCTTTGTATTGCGTTGTGCTTTTTCACTATTTAACAAACGTAGCGAAAGACGTAAACGAAGAGTATGAAAAGAAAAACATTTTTTATCGTAGCTCACACAAAGAGCACGCTGTAATCGATTTGAGATTTCATCAAAACCACGCCGCGGTAGAGCAAAAAGTTGGTCGACAGTGGGAAGACCTCGTCTGGCTGCACGCAACTTTTGTTGATGAAAATCAAAAGAACGTACAAGTCCCTTGCGCAAACGCGCCCCAAGAGACGCAACACACACTTCAAGATCAAGCTTAACGGGAACAGCCTTTTCTGCAGCTCCTGTAGGAGTTGGAGCACGCCAATCAGCGACATAATCAATCAAAGTCCAGTCCGTTTCATGCCCAACAGCAGAAATAACGGGAAGAGCAGAGGCATAAACAGCACGAACAACAGCTTCGTCATTAAACCCCCACAAATCTTCTAAACTTCCCCCTCCCCGTGCAACAATAATAAGATCAGGTTTTGGAATAAGTCCTCCTGGAGCAAGAGCATTAAAACCTTCAACAGCAACAGCTACCTCTCTCCCACTTGTTTCCCCCTGAACACGTACAGGCCAAACCAAAATATGTAACGGAAAACGATCGGATATACGATGAATAATATCACGAATAACAGCACCTGTTGGTGATGTGACAACGCCTATAATTCGAGGCATATAAGGCAAAGGTTTTTTCTTTGCTTCATCAAATAAGCCTTCTTCCACAAACTTTTTCTTACGATTTTCAAGAAGTGTCATCAAAGCACCAACCCCCGTTGGTTCAAGAGCCTCAATGACAATTTGATATTTCGATGACCCTGGATAAGTTGTAAGTTTACCAACAGCAACCACTTCCATCCCTTCTTCAGGAGGAAATTTGAGCTTTTCCATCACTCCACGCCAAATAACAGCTTCCAACCGTGCCTTATCATCCTTTAAAGCAAAATAAGCATGTCCTGAAGCATGAGTACCACGGTAACCTGATATCTCCCCACGCACCCGTACATAACCAAACTTTTCTTCAACAACACGCTTTAGAGCTCCTGCTATTTCGGAAACAGTAAATTCTGCCACATTTGTTACACCTGTTTTTTCACTAAACAAACTTACCATTTTTCAATTCTTTACGCCCGTTTCTGTAAATCTTTTTGAAACAACACAATCTTTAAAATTTTTATTTATAGCTTCATCAAAATATCCATAACACCGGCTAGAACAGCTTATATTTCGAATTTCAAACCGATTATCCGAGTTATAAAAAAGCTTGGAGCCGTTGTATGGGGATCTCCAGAGTTATTATTCCATCCGAAAGCTGTATCAATAGAAGTTAAAATATTCAATCTTAACATCCACACAAACACATCTTTCATAAGAATTCCTGAAATAAAATTCTCTACACAACATAGTAATCCATTCCCGATAAAATTCAACGTATTGCAAAGTGTTAAAGAGCTTTGCAATACATCAAATATATCATGATCATGTTTTTTATATTTTATAAACCTGATACCTTCTTATTTTTCAATTGCACTATAAAAAATACGTGGTGCACTATTCCAAACCCATTTTTTGACATCAGGTGTCATCGCTATTGTGTGATACGTCTGATAGATAAAAGCATAAGGTCCTTTCTGCATAAATTCACGTTGCAAATCAGCATACATTTGCGCCCGTTTTTTGGGATCTTTTTGAAACAACGCATCTTGAACCTTTTGATTCATAGTTTCGTCCAAATACCCATGGCACCAACTCGCATAGCCTGTATTTTTAGCCTCAAGCCGATTATCAGGATTGTAAATAAGGCGTGAAGCCATTGTATGAGGATCCGCAGAATCATTATTCCATCCGAAAAAAATCGTATCAAAAGTACGTGCAGATAGTTTTGAAAATAACTGCGTGCCCACAAAACGTTCAATTTTAAAACGTACCCCAACCTTTTTTGCATTGTCTTGAAGGGACTGAGCAATAGGCAAAGCAAAAGGATAAGGAGAAGTACCAGCAAAAATACTGGCCTCAAAACCATCCGGATAACCTGCCTCTGTTAAAAGTTCCTTTGCTTTTTGGAGATCAAGTTTAAAGGGTTGTCCTTCTTTTTCATCCAAAGCCCCAAGATTACCAAGAGGAATAAAACTTGCACGTGGAACACCAACATCTTTGAGAAGAGTCTCACCGAGTCCTTCATAGTCAATAAGATAGCGCATCGCTAAACGCACTTTTTCATTGGCAAAAATAGGATTTGTCACATTGAAACCCCATATGATCACGGATGGCTCTAACACTCTTTCAACTTTAATATCCGTTGTTGCTTGGAGATCTGCCAAATCCTCTGGCATTAGATTACGTGCAACATCGATATCGTGTTTTTGCAACAATAAACGTTGTGTTCCAGGCTCCGCGACATGGCGAATTAAAATCTTCTTCAATTTAGGCGCCTCACCCCAATAATTGGAGCTTGCACGCAATAAAATCCCTTCTCCAGGACGCCAACTCTCTAACTGATAAGGACCAACACAAGCAGAATGGCTTGCCAAATACCGGTTTCCCATATCACCATTTTTTTCGTGTTTCATGAGTGTCTCACGATCAAGCAAAGAAAGAGTACGACTAGTGGCAAAATGGCTAAGAATGAGCTCTGCTGGATAAGGTTTATCAAATTTCATCACCACTGTTTTGTCGTCCGGTGCTTGAAAAGCCTCATCAACATTCTGTTCTGTGATACCATATTCATTAAATGTCGCCGCAGTAGCCATCTTCAATTTAACAACCCGCTTCATGCTCCAAATTAGATCATTGGCATTCGCAGGACGACCATCATTGAACTTCAAACCATCACGCAAATGAAAAGTAATCACCGTACGCTGATCATCACTTGAAACATCCCAACTCTTCGCCAAAGAGGGAACAAGTTTAGCTGCATTATCTTTAGCTGGTTCAACTAAATTATCACAAACATTGACAAGAACTTCATTACCATAACGGTCATTAATTTGTGCGGGATCAAATGTACTTATTGAATCAAGATTCCAAGCCATCACAAGCGTATCGGCAGGTGTTTTTGCTGAAACTTGTTGCACCAAAATCCCCAGTGCAATAACAGCAGAAACAAAAGCACTGCTCCCTTTCAATATTTTTCCTTTCAAGTTCATAGACTTTTCCTTTTAAAATTTATTGTATAAGTTCTCCATGCAACAATAACGTGCAAGAAATAATAAGATTAGACTTAGAAAACATACCTCCTCGAAATAAAATTAAAAACTCAACAGAAAACGATCTGATATAAAACGAAGGTATTAGGCATAACAGCATCTGTTGGAGATATCACAGTGCTTACAATTTGGGACATATCAGGCAAAGTTTCCTTTTGCTTTATCAATCAGACCTTTTGCTTCAAATTTCTTTTTTGATTTTCTAAAAAGTGTCGCGAAAACACCACCTCCGGTTACTTCAAGAGCCTCAATAAAAATTTGATATTTTGATGATTTTGAATGAATTGTAATTTGCTGAAATTGATTATTTACCCTCCTTCTCAAGAGAAAATTTGAATTTTTGCATCACTCCCCATAAAATAATACCCTCCAATTGCGGAGTGTTATCTTTCAAAACAAAAGGAACCATAACATAGGCATCATAAAAAACTGATATTTCTCTTCACCTCCACACCAAAACTTTTCTTCAATATTGCAAAGTCTTTTCTCCTTTAGCAATGCTAAATGCCACAACATCTGTTGTACTAATTTTTTCAGCAAATGAATTGACCACTTTTCAATTCATGGGAGTTGAAATATTAAGTCTTAAACATCCAAGAAAACACATCTTTAATGAGAATGAAAGATCTCTTTTGAAATAGAAATCTTGAAAAGACACTCAGCAATATATCCTCTATTATTCACAATCTTCAACGTATTGCAAAGCATTTAAGAACTTTGCAATACGTCAAATATATCATGATCATGTTTTTTATATTTTATAAACCTGATACCTTCTTATTTTTCAATTGCACTATAAAAAATACGTGGGGCACTATTCCAAACCCATTTTTTGACATCAGGTGTCATCGCTACAGAAACATATGTCTGATAAATAAAAGCATAGGGTCCTTTCTGCATAAATTCACGTTGCAAATCAGCATACATTTGCACCCGTTTTTGGGGATCTTTTTCAAACAACGCATCCTTAACCTTTTGATTCATACTTTTATCAAAATACCCATGGCACCAACTAGCGTAGCCTGTATTTTTTGCCTCAAACCGATTATCAGGATTGTAAATAAGACGTGAAGCCATTGTATGGGGGTCCGCAGAGCCATTATTCCATCCGAAAAAAATCGTATCAAAACCACGCGCATAAAATTTTGAAAACAACTGCGTACCTACAAAACGTTCAATTTTAAAATGTACCCCAATCTTTTTTGCGTTGTCTTGGAGAGACTGAGCAATAGGCAAAGCAAAAGGATAAGGAGATGCCCCTGCAAAAATATTGGCCTCAAAACCATCCGGATAACCTGCCTCTGTTAAAAGTTCCTTTGCTTTTTGGAGATCAAGTTTAAAGGGTTGTCCTTCTTTTTCATCTAAAGCCCCAAGATTACCAAGAGGAATAAAACTTGCACGGGGAATACCAACATCTTTGAGAAGGGTCTTACTGAGTCCTTCATAATCAATAAGATAGCGCATCGCTAAACGCACTTTTTCCTTAGCAAAAATAGGGTTCGTCGTATTAAAACCCCATATAATCATGGAGGGCGCCAACACTTTTTCAACCTTAATATCCGTTGTTGCTTGGAGATCTGACAAATCCTCTGGCATCAGATTACGTGCAACATCGATATCGTATTTTTCCAATAATAAACGTTGCGTTCCAGGCTCCGCAACATGGCGAATTAAAATCTTCTTCAATTTAGGCGCTTCCCCCCAATAATTGGAGCTTGCACGCAATAAAAGAGCTTCTCCAGGACGCCAACTCTCTAACTGATAAGGACCAACACAAGCAGAATGACTTGCCAAATACCGGTTTCCCATATCGCCATCTTGTTCGTTTTTCATGAGTGTCTCACGATCCAGCAAGGCAGCAGTGCGATTAGTGGAAATATTGCTAAGAATGAGCTCTGCAGGATAAGGTTTATCAAATTTCATCACCACCGTTTTGTCGTCCGGTGCTTGAAAAGCCTCATCAACGTTTTGTTCTGTAATCCCATATTCATTAAATGTTGCCGCATTGGACAATTTCAATTTCACAACCCGCTTCATACCCCAAACAAGATCATTGGCATTGGCTAATCTACCATCGTTAAACTTTAAACCATCGCGCAAATGAAAAGTAATCACCGTACTCTGGTCATCACTTAAAACATCCCAACTCTTTGCCAAAGAAGGAACCATTTTAGCTGCATCATCTGTAGCAGAAACGACCAAATTATCACAAATATTGTTAACCACTTCAATTCCATAACGGTCATTGAGTTGTGCAGGGTCAAATGTACTTATTGGATCCAGATTCCAAGCCATTACAAGCGTATCGGTAGGTGTTTTTGCTGAAACTTGTTGCACAAACATCCCCATTGCAAGAACAGCAGAAACAAAAGAACAGCTCTTTTTCAATATTTTTCTTTTCACGTTCATAGACTTTTCCTTTTAACGTTTATTGTATAAATTCCCCATGCAGCAAAACGTGCTTAATAATTAAGTTTAGACGAACTATAGGCTCCTAAAGACCAAGCTTTAAAATCTTCAAGAACAAGCACCTCTTGCCAATGACTCCTCCTGCCTACACTTACAAGCCAAACAAAAACATACAAAGGAAAACACTCTGATATATTCTGATATATAATGAACGCTCACCAACAACAGAGCTTATCCACGATATCATAACGCCTACTATTGAAGACTATAAAACCAATATTTTTTCTCTATCTTGTTCAGCAAGCTTGTCTCTTATTTCTTCCGGCGTTTTGCATACCATCAAAGCACTAGCCCTTTCGGCTCAAGTACCTTAATAACAAAGAGCTTTCATAATAATTTGACGATTTGATAAAACAGGAAAATTCGTTAGTTTGCTAAGTGCAACGACTTTTATTCCTTCTTCAAAAGGAAATTTGATTGTTTTTCATCACTCCCCGTAAAATAACTCCCTCCCAATTGGCATCTCATCATCTTTCAAAGCAAAAGAAAATATGAACACCATAAAAAACTGATACCCCTTGTGTACCCCCCATAACAAAACTTTCTTTCAACATCGCAAAACCTTTGCACCTTTAGCACTACTAAATTCCGCGACATTTGTTACACTTAGTTTTTTATGTTACACTCAGCTTTTTAACAAATAAATTGACCACTTTTCAATTCAGAGAAATTGAAATATTCAATCTTAACATCCACACAAATACACCTCTAATGAGAATGAAAAATCTCTTTAAACGAATGTCTTGAAAAGACATTCAACAATATATCACGCATTACCTATGATCTTCGACGTATTGCAAAGCTTAAAAATTTATACAATACGCCGAATATATCATGACGATGTCCTTTATCTATTGAACACCATTGAAGACACGCTTATTTTTCAATTTTACTATAAAAAATATGCGGTGCACTATTCCAAACCCACTTTTTGATATCCGGTGTCATCGCGACGACGCCATATTTCTGATAGATAAACGCATAAGGTCCTTTTTGCATAAGTTCACGTTGTAAATCAGCATATATTTGCGCCCGTTTTTGCGGATCTTT
>NZ_JBHIMN010000021.1:0-11136 GCF_042194155.1 Bartonella sp. MR63HLJHH | reverse complement strand
AGGATACTTTCATGCTTTAAAACTTCTACCTCTAAAGCAAACACATAAAAAGCTGCACACATGATGCAGCTTTTTTTGCAAAATTTCCTGATTGCTCTTTTGTATCATTGTCTCTCATATCAGATAACTTCGCCAGTCTATAATCCTTCAATACTCCCCTTTCAAAAAACATAAGGAGTTGCTCATCGCTGCAAATAGGCATTGTGCTTATTTTGAAGAGAGCTCTGTAAACTTCCTTTCTCAACTGATTATCAAGAAAAACTAGACAAAGCGCGGGATATCCCATAAATACGCAGAAGAAAATTGTACCTTTAGCATCTTGGGGAGGAGCACTGTGACAAAGAAAAAATCCATGATTTTCGTCCAAATAGGACTTTTCCTTGTTTTGGGCTTTAGCAGCTTTGCCGATGAAACAGCGCAAGTTACATTTGCTCTCCACTTAGCAGAAAGCACAGCTTCTATTTCAATGCTCCTTTTTGCAGGGCTTATCGGGGCAATTTTTGCCGGACCAATTGCACCACGCCTCTTACATCGCTTCCAACCAGCACGAACAGTACCCATTGTTTTATTGTTTGAAGCACTCTTTATAGCCACAGCTGCAATCGCCAACCAATTTTGGATTTATATTGCACTTTCTTTCGCACTGGGTTGTGCTGGTTCAATCTTTTGGTCCGCAATCCTCGTTTCCGTCCCAGAATTTGCAAACAATGATCAGCAACTAGACCGTATAAACCGCGTTATCCAAACAGTTCGTAATCTTGGTTACATTGCTGGACCACTCTTAGGGGGGGTGTTGTATGGAATATCAAACGGGCAAAAAGGATTGTTTGCGCTGTCAATCATGGTTCTTTTTGCCACCTTTATCACTCTCTTCTGTTTTAAAAGTTTAAAAATTCATACACAAACGACAAACACAACGCAAAAAAGCAAAAAAGGGCTAGACTTAAGAGGCCTCTTGCGTAAAAAAAATGTTGTCTATGCTCTTGCACCCCTCATCATTACCATCATCCTCACCTCTGCTCTCAACGTCTTATCGATTGTCCGCATTCGTACCGATCTCAACTTAAGCGCTGAAACCTATGGGATAATCACAAGCATGGTAAGTCTTGGCCTCGTGGTTGGTCCACTCTGTTTCTCCAGCCTTTTTCATCGCTTTGGCAATGCCGCTGGTGCATCACTTGCCGCTACAATCATTGGATTTGCAATTTTCTGCTTTTCCCTCACACAACTCATATGGCTGATGATGCTGTCATTTTTCATCCTTGGGAGTGCAAACGGCGTACAAAATGCTCTAATGGCAAGTTTTATGATGAAAGCCATTCAAAAAGAACAGCGAAACAGTCAAATGCCCGCTTATCTCTTCATCATACAAACATCCGTATGCCTTGGCTTTATAGGAGCCGGTTTTGTCCATGTTCATCACACACAATACACACTCTTTGTCATCGGCATCGCCACAATGATCGCAGGCATATTAGGTTTTATTTTGAACAGTGCCGTACAAAAAAAGGAACAGAGAGAATTTGAGAATGGTTAGTGGACTCGGCTGTTTGTCCAGCCAGCAAACAATGCCCCAAAAATGGCATGACAATCACCACCTGATCAAATCATTGTATCTCTCATGCAACCCCATACCAACCCAATAGGACTTTGATAAACCACTCTTTAATGTAGAGCAACTAACAACCCTCCCAAAAACTTGATATTTTAAAGCAAAAAAACAATAACATCATGCAACAAGATCCTATAGGCTTAAACTTTTACAATGGAACAGGCGGCTATGTGTGGCAACTGGCAGACTATATGCGACATGATTGTCATGAGAGCTCCCATACACTTGAATTGCAAAAACCAACACCACCCATAGCCATCAATTCTTTCGCTGTCTATCCACGTGAACTCAATCCTTTATCACGCGTTCAATGGGTAAAGGACGTACAGATAACGAGAAATAAACCAGCTTTAATTGGAAAACGGCAAATACAACCTGCAACCGTTGTTTCTACAAAAGGAGCGGCATTTGGCGGATTCGACTTTCCCACATTTGAAGCACTTCATGAAGGCTGCCTTGTCCAATCACTGAGGGAAATACAATTCAATGGTACTCTTCTTGCCTCTGGAAGTCTTTTGATATCACTTTTACGACACGGTCTCATCAAAACAGATCAAAAAGCATTTTCAGAAAATGATGCAACCGCTCTTTTACGAGAGCCAACATGTATTATCATAGATTCTTCTCTTGGCACTCTTGCCATTAATCAACTCAATGAGCGTACAATCCGGCTTCATGAAAAAACAAAACATCTCTTGAAGCAAGCCACCACACCAATACGTATTCAATATCCGCTAGAGGATTCAATAAAGTTTTTTGTAAAAGCAGGAATGCTGCGATTGATAAAATTATAAGGATAAAAAGATGCAGCTGATAAGACCTGGCATGGGAACAGAAAATAGTGCTCAACTTATCCATGCGCTTATTCAAATGGCAAGACCGCGCACAGTCATTGAAATCGGTGCTGGTGATAGTACGCGCTTTATCGCAAAAGCACTTCAAAAAGCGAAATTATCATGGCAACAAGATAAAAAGCTTTTAGAATCCTCCACCTGGGAAGAGCGCACAGCTTTGCTTGATCCTTCAGGAATTCCTGAAAATTACGAACCACAACTGATTACAATTGATGATTTTACAGCCAAAGGTCAATCAGCAGAAGAAGTATGGCAAGAACTTCTTAAAGATGGCATTAAAAAAGACACTGTAACATTTATCAATGAGAATTTCTTCTCTCTTGATGAAAGCACCCTCAAATCTTGGGGACCAATAGATTTTGCTTGGATCGATGCTGGAACTCCAGCAGATGATGTGCGATTTGTTATAACCCTTTGGGAACACATCACCGCTGGTGGTTATCTATGTCTGCATGAACCAACAATAACAACAACAATTGCTCTCAATGGGGCACAACGGGGTCAAAGTGTCAGAACTCCCATATGGGAAGAAATCCTCTATCGGCTTGATGGCTCCTATGAGGCTTTAACACTCCCCGAAAACCACAAATATCGCCAAAGTGGTCTGGGAATTATTCGCAAACGCACCCCTACCGAACAAATTGTACGCGCACAATCGCTACAAGCAGAACTCATAGAAATCAATGAACTGCCCATTCGCAATGATCTTTTGCCCATGGGAAAAGAAACCCTTCGCAAACGCGATACCCGCAATTCACTAATCTCTGCCATGACCTCACCTACACTGCGCGCTGTTTATGCCGCCATTATCCTTGGTGCGAAAAATCTTTCCGAAGTCCTCAAACATGTCGATTCAGATGCGAAAAACATTCACAAATCCATCAATCGCCTTTTGAACCTCGGACTTATTCACAACACAACAGAAGGATTTCAAGCCGAAGAGACACTGTGGAAAATGCTAGAAAATAAACATGAGCGGAATAGGGAAAATTTAAGCGACCGCCATTTAGAAACAGAAGAGATGCTATCAAAAATTGCACAAGCCTTTCAGAAGCAAAAAATCTATAGCGAAACGGAAGTTTCCAAGATATGCAACCTCTTTACGATAGACTTTGCCCGATTACGACGCACTCTTGTTGAGAGGGGTTTTTTACAACGCCATGGAGGCAAATATCAACGCATGCGCTAAAAGAGAATTGAAAAATGTTAGCGAACTCTATCGTTTTTCTTCTATATTTCAAGAGAATGAATAACCTTCCACTAAAAAAATATAATTTCATTAAAAGGTTATAAAATCATTCATCTCATTCATATGTTGACAATCTATGGAGGGGTTAGTACATCCCCTTTATAAAGGATACAATGGAAAAGCAAGAATGCGGGGTGCCAATTGGTTATCAAATAGGATTAGAAACAGTCAAAATCACCAGAAGAAGATATGGGATCAAGGTCTCAATGATCTTACTGATTATTGCGCAAACATCAGGAAACAGTGTTGTTACTCAACCCAAATCATGCTCGATATTTCTAAAAACATCGTAGACAAACAAAAAATAACATTCTTGCAGTGGACTGACTGATGAATTGATAAAGAGACTATTTCAACGAAATGTGCACAGCGGAAACAGGGCTGACAAAACTTCCTCAACAGATACAACAAAATGTATTTGATCATTTAACGACACTTCTATGGAAATTCCATGGGCAAAAATAAAATTCCTTTTTTCATCTATAGCACAGTTTTTCTTTCTGAATTTTCCTTTTTCTTTGTACTCCCTCTGATTGGAAACTCTTCTCTCATAACTGCTACCAATGTTGCGTTTTATCTCTCTGGGTCGGTAATCCTTGAAAGCATTCTCATGGTAACCACAACAAGTTTATTAGAAAGACTTTCTCGTAAACTCTTAATGGCTACCGCCTTTATTTTAAGGAGTAGCGCTTTTGTATGCGTTATCCTATCGCTCATGCCTTCTGCATGGTTGACCTTTTTTACCTTAATGGCTTTTTCGAAAGCAATTTCAAAGCCATTTTTGAGAGAAATTTTATCAGAACATCTCAAGGGAAATGCTCTTAAGCGCGCATTAACTCTCTATTCGTTTTTTCAAAACGCTGCGGTCGTTATTGCCCCTCTTGTTGCAATGAGTGCCATAAAATATAACGCATCAACTTTTTTAATGGCTTTTTTTGCACTCCTTGGTTTGTATCTTTGTGTTCTATCTCTCAAAATTGTTTATCATTACCCGCATAAAACATTATCTCTTGAAAAGGATAAAAAAACAAAAAAAGCTCTTCTTTTTTCTTTAAAAACAATAATACATAATCGTTCTATTGCTTATTTGCTGGTCACGGCTTTGCTTTGTACATTTCTCATGGGAATTTTCATCACCACCACAACACTTCTCAATAAATTTGACAGCAATCTCGCCCCTTATAGTGGAATTTTCTTTTCAATTGTTGGCATCAGCATTTGTATCTGGCAGGGAGTAATCAATAAACATCTCACCCTTTCCGATAAAGCAACTTTTTATCTGCTCTGTTTTATGGGAAGTTTCTCCTCATTTTTCCTCATGGGTGGGGTCTTTACCGCTGTAACCGCATTAATTGCCTACAGTATCTATGAATCTG
Source organism: Bartonella sp. MR63HLJHH (assembly GCF_042194155.1). Taxonomy (NCBI): domain Bacteria; kingdom Pseudomonadati; phylum Pseudomonadota; class Alphaproteobacteria; order Hyphomicrobiales; family Bartonellaceae; genus Bartonella; species Bartonella sp. MR63HLJHH. The sequence continues at coordinate 6,045 of NZ_JBHIMN010000021.1, read as the reverse complement.
TCATGGTTCCAGAAATATATTATCAAGCAGGGAAAACAACCGTATCCCTCTCTGCCAGTGTTCTTTTTAGTTATATTCTTGTTGTTTCAAATATTGGCCAAGCCGCCGGCTCATGGACAAGTGGATGGATCATCAGCTATTTCAACAGTCATATCGCTTTCATCTTTTGCATGATTGTTGGTGCCTCCGCCTTTGCCTCTTGCCTGTGCCTCATACAAACTAAAAAATAAGCAGCTTCCATGTCACATATCATTTTTGAAAACCAGTAGCACAACAAGAGCACCCAAAACACTTCGCCATAAATCACTCAATTATGGGGCTATAACACACTCTGCGGCAAAGAACCTCAAAACGGTCTTTAAAGATTGTTCTGTAAGCCCTATTGCCAATTGCCTCACAGCTTAAAGGATTATGGAGCGGATTTTTGTTTTCCCATGAAGTTTGTCACCTTTTTAAAATAACATATTATCCATTCGCCTCTATGGTTGATCTTGAGACTTTGAATTCAGCTATCGAAGAATTTTCTATCGATACCATCATATGCCTACCAAGTTTTGCGGATAAACTTATTACCATATCTTGAGAAAAAAATTAAATCTCTCAAAAAACCTATTTTCTCTTGGAGAAGCCTTTCAAGCTTAAATCTGTGTTGAAAATAAAAGACATAATCCCTGAATTGCATATTAAGCCTCTTAGCTTTACCACCCAAGAAACTGGTCCAATAGGATTCCAGTGTTACAAGATTGCCAATGTTTTTTAGACAAACAGTAATGTTTACATTTTATAGGACACATTCAAGCGAAAACACATCCTGAAAATGATGCCTAAAAACAATGAATGAAGAGTATCCTTTTTTATCCTGATGATGCTTCATTACTTGAGCGCATCACAGGTGAGAGTGTTCATATTGCATAGGATCAATCATATAACTGTGGAACACCACGAACATACCTTACACCTGAAAGGAAGAACACCAACCTTTTATAATATTATGGGCGCTTTAACTTCTATTCACGATTTAACAAATGTCTTGAATCTTCAAGATTGTACTCTTTCGGCAAAAGACCGTGCAACGCATTATCGTGAAAAAATTTGAACACGGGTGGATAGAGTTTTATTGTTCATTAATTCACCTGCACACCCTTAAAAGAAGCGCTCTTTTATCATCGCTCTCATCCTCTTATTTGATAAAAGAGGGTATCAATAAAGCGCAATTTTTCCATATTTGCTTTATGCGGAAATCTCAATTTGTTCGCTCCTCAAGCTCTGAAAAAATACCCCCCCCAAATAAAATCCTTTTTTCAAACTTCTCAATATCCTATAGTGCCTGATAGTGATTTAGTGGAAATTAAAAAAGCTAAGATTGCAACTTCCCACAAGCGTTCTTGCGCTTGATTGTTATTGCCCCCATACGCGCTTTTTCATTTTTTTCAACGTCCATCAACACAGTTGTCCTTGTCATAATCGCATTTTGAAGGGAATAAACAAACGATTTTTGCGGCTTTTTTCACCAAATAATTCCCATGAAGAGAAGATAGAGATGCATTTTGTACTGGAGGAAGCCTCAACCTTTGACTTGGCTAGACTTATAGAGGCAGCAGAAACGCTCGCACTTCACTTACACCTCCTCACCCACAATAAAGATCTCGATTTTTATGAACTGGATTATATTAAAAGCATGCATCTCAGTGTTATTGAACGCGATACATTTCATCATGCGGAAATGATAACCTATTGCCAAAATTTAAAAAACTTTAGTGGCATTCTCAATCTTACAGACACGTGGGCGACAAGTGTCAACGAAATCTCCGCCCAGTTGGGATATAAAACCCAAAATGCCTATGCGATAAATATCTGTAGAGACAAAGCTTGTTTAAGAAAAATCCTCTGTGAAAAAGGTCTCACAAAAGGACAAATAACTGTTATTGAAAGTGAGGCTTTCCAAGCCACACACAAGCTCTCCTATCCTGTCATTCTGAAAGACCCACAGGGAACAGACTCAAAAAACGTATAGTTTGCAGAAAATAAAACGGAATTTACCGCAATCATGGAATTTATAAAAAACCATACTTCCCTCAAAAAAAATCTCATTGAAACCTTCTTTACAGGCACACTCTACAGTGCTAAAACCATTAGCTATCGAGGGAAAATAAAGCTTCTCGCCCTCTCAAGCAGGGTCATGTCAGACATGCCTGACTTTAAGAGACTTGCAACAACTTTCCCTTAGACAAGAACATTGCACAATTACAGGGAATAGAAGAAGGGATTAAAAATATCCTAGCAGCTGTTTCCTATCATGGGGGCTTTGCACATACGGAATTTATCATCACTGAAGGGAACTTCTTTAAAGTTGTTGAATAAATCCACGCTTAAGAGGCGTGCAAATTGGTGAAGCACTCTGCCAAACTTTTAACACCAATATCTACAAAGGATTTTTAGAATGTGCACTAGGAAGAGAACCTAAATTATTTCAAAAAGAACTGATCCCCAAACCTTTATCGGTCAAGCACTTGTCTATGCAAAACAACAGATAAATTTCAGCAAATGCGCTTGCAACATGCAAGGAGCAAACAAACTATTCTCTACCCATTCCCTTACAGGGAAAAACCCTGAATTTGAGAGAGCAATCTGCGTGCGCTGACATTTTATTGACCTCAGAAACAAGTTCAGAAACGGCTCTGTTAAATGCACTTTCTTAAGCAAAAAAAGTAAATCTTGTGGTGGCAAAATAAAATGGTGCGTAAATTCTTCACTTTCAAGGCAAGCATAAAACTCATCCTCATAACAACTTTACTGAGCAATATTGGGATATTTATGGTTGTCCCTTTTTTGGCGATTTACTTAAATAAACTTAACTCTCTCAGTACAACAGAAGTTGGAATCATCATCGGAGTAGCTTTTTTGTGCAAAAAGGCAGGCTCTCTCTTAGGAGGGGTGCTCTCCGATTATGTCCATGTAAAAAAAACAATGCTTTTAGGTCTAGCAACACGAATCCCTGGCTATCTCATCATTGGTTTTACGCATAATTTTTATATCCTCCTCCTCTCTTGCGCCTTCATTGGTTTAGGAAGCAGTCTATACACTCCTGCTGCGAAATCTTTTTTAGTAAGAAATGTTTCGAGAACTGAAAAAGTGGATGCCTTAGCAACAAGATCAGTCTTTGTTAATATAGGGGTCTCTATCGGTCCCTTGCTTGGAATGTTGATTTTTAAAATGCTCCCCTCCTTATTATTTAGTTTCGTTGGATTGATCTTTTTTTTATTATTTCTTCTGAACTGCACCTTAAAAGAAAGCTCTAATACTAACAAATTGGACAAAATAAATTTTTCTGATTTTAGAAAGTTGCTCACCAACAAGACCATGCTTGGCGTTTCGCTTTTTATATTCTTGTTTACCTTTTTTTATATCCAACTCGAAAGCACCATACCTGTATTCAGTGATCAGGTTTTTGAAGGAAGTGCTACTTCTTTTATTTTTGTCTTGAATGCTCTCATCGTGATCTTTTTCCAAATGTCTGTTTCCAAATGGGCATGTAAAGAAAACTCCAAAACGCCCAAAGTATTATCCTTTGTTTTGTTTGGAATCTCATTCCTCCTCCTCCACGCTCTTGAGCATTCTTATTTTTACCTCTTCTTCGCGATCATCCTCTTTTCCTTTGCTGAAATCGTGATCTACATACGCCTCGATTATGAGGCCACAAATATAGATGAACGCTTAATCGCTAGCACATTTGGAATCATGAGCTTGTCCAGTGCTTTCGGAGGCATGGCAGGAAGTTATCTTGGCTCCCTCTTCTACAACCAAGAATTTTTTGGATTATCGGTTTGGCAGATCTTGAGTATTGCCTCTCTCAGTACCGCCCTCCTCTCTCTCCTCACACTCAAAAATTCAGCAAAAAGGTAAGTTGATGAAAAAGCATATTATCCTCTTCACCCCCCATCATGCCATGATTGATTGCACATCACTCAACGATATCGAGATGACAATTTCGGACAAACCTAAAAATACCCCCTTCTCCACTTATATGAAGCAAAACTCTCTCTTTCTTTTTGCTTATCATAATGTATCTTTTACGAAAAAAGATCATCAGCGCCATCCATAGCAAGAATAAACAGCCATAATCATCATAACATTGACGTTCTCATAACTTTGCCCCCAAAAGCTCTTCCACAAGCATCAGAATTGTCCAGACTTTAAAGGCTTAAAACATTATCATGGAAAAACAATGGAACGAATACAAAAATAAATACGCAATGCATTTATTCCTTTCTGATCATGCAGAGGATTCTCTCAAATTTTCAAACATGCAAAGTGAGTTGACGACGAATAGACTCCTCGATAAACTCATTGAGATCAGCTTAACTGATAGCTTCATTTTGGAGGAAGAGGGGTTGTACACAAGAGAAGCATTTGGGGACCATCAGCACTTCCAATCACATTCATCCCCATATTAAAGCCATCACAAACGGGTGTTCATTCTCAAAGTCTGTGATTTATGGGGTAGAACCAATATTTTAAAGAGTATCTGTAGGGAGCAAAATTATGCAAAAGGTGGATTCCTATACCAAATCAGAAAGGTATGTCATATATACCGTAATTATTTCCAGCATACTCCCCTTGCTGGACGGAAGCATTGTTAATGTCATCCTTCCAGACCTTGCTTTTTATCTTTCAGTAGAGGAAAATAATATACAATGGGTTGTAACATCCTATTTTCTTGCCACCGTGCCAGGATTGTTGATAGCAGCTTTTGTGCAAGGAAGAATAGGTATCAAAAGAACTTGGTTTCTTGCAAGCTTCATTTTTATGCTTGGATCACTGGGGGTAGGATTAAGCTATAATTTTCCAACCATTATATCTGCCCGTATCGTTCAAGGTTTCGGGACCGGTCTTTTGCTGCCCCTTAGCCAAACCATCATTGCCTTACAATTTGGACAGACACGAGTGCGCCAAGCCATGGGCACCATAGCCGTACCAACAGTTTTCGCTCCTGCCTTTGGTCCGCTGGTGGGTGCCTCACTTGCTCAGTATGTCTCTTGGCGTTTGTTATTTTTTATCAATATTCCGCTCATTTTATTGGCGCTCACCATTGGAGCGAAACACTTAAAGAGCAACGAAACAACAAAAACAAAATTTAACTTATTTGCATTTTTAGCGTTTTTCATATCGCTTATTTCATTTTTTTATCTCACAGAAGCCAGAAATATAAAGAACAACACCTCCGTATATATCCTAGCACTTATAGCGGTGATATCTCTCATATTGTTCATTGTTTCTAATCAGAAAGCAAAAAACAAATTAATCGTCTTTAGCGGATTTCAAAATGTGCGCTATACATTACTCATGATCATGGGGCTTGTTGCTTCATTTCTTTTTTATAGCTTCCTCGTTTATTTCCCACTAGCCGTTGCCATGGAACAAGCCCATGAAAATAGCCTTCTCATCATCGGCGCAGTCCTTGCTTTGCAAGGAGTGGGTGCATGGATCGGAAGGAAATTTATTTACCAAAAATGGAAAGAAAAATCTCCCTTTTTCATGATAGGAATTGGTTTGGTGATATCAAGCTTTGGATTATTATGCTTCGGCTATAATATAAGCATGGATGGGCTTGGATTCTTGCTAAGAGGCATAGGGCTTGGCATCACCACCATTGTCTGCCTTTCCGCCCCTATCCAATATGTCAACAGTTTATACGTCAAAGATACAGCAGTTATCACACGCATATTACAGCAAATAGGCGGAGCTTTGGGGGGTGTATTCGCTGGCTTTTTGATCCATTCGCTGACAGAGGAATATCTTTCCCTCAATCAAACATATCTCATATTCTTTATATTCTCTATCGCTGCATTTTTACTGTTTTGCCTCGCACTCTCCTTATCGCATAAAGAGAAGGGCTCCGATTTATGATATGCTTTGTTTGAACGCCTTATTCTATAACATTTCCCATTAGGTACATTTTTATATTTTCACGTTTTATCATGAGCGCAGTGTCATGTTCAGATGACATGTGATTTTTATGGAAGTCATTAGTTTTGGCACTTTGGT
>NZ_JBHIMN010000020.1:0-11256 GCF_042194155.1 Bartonella sp. MR63HLJHH | reverse complement strand
ACAGTCAGTATTTTAAAGACTTTGGAAAGATTGTTTCGTAACCTATCCGCTAATCGTTAAGTGTTTTCAGCACTTGAATATTTATATAACAAAATACGTGTTTATTGTCAAATAATATTTCTATCTTTTTGATATTTTTTCTTATTTTTTTTAATATGTTTCGTGTTGATAATATCTTATGCTTATCAATTTCTTCTTTTATATTTATGTTCTTTTAAAGATATATTATAGGCTTTATAAAACGATTGCGTTATTTTCTGAATCTATACATTTATAATATTTAAAAATGCTCTCATCATACGTATTTTTAGTTTTATAACCTATCAATTTTTTTACTAAATGGTTTTTAAGATTTCTGTTAATTTCTTTTAATAACACATTTGCAACTTAACAGCTTTTTATAGGGACTGTCTTTATAATCATGCCTTCATTTGCATGTGATTATGAAAGCCTGCTTTTTTCACGCATTCTCTATGGCTGTTATGTTCTTTATAGCCATGGCATCATTTTCCATTTTCATAAGAGAAATGATAAATAGAATATATGATAATTATGATTTACTGCTTTTTATGAAAACATCTAAAGAGAGAATGATAATTATAGAGATGAGCAAAATCCCTTTTAATAAACTTTTGTCATTTTTGTCAGTTAACTCTAACCCCTATAGTATTTTTTTTAATGAGATAAAAAATTAAAAACATTATATTTCAATATGTTAACTTTTATCAAGTTTCCAAAAAAACAACCTATATCAAAATACAATCTGTAAATTCAACTAATGCTATATGTTTTGTAGGTTTTTTTGGGGGGGGGGGAGAAACATTCAAAACCTATAAGTAATATAAGAAAATGAATATATATAACCCTCTTTAAACAAAGCTTTTGAAAACAATAAAGCTATCATTTTAGATTACGGTATAACCTCTTAAAGGCAATGTAAAAGAAGCGTATTCACTTTAAGATAGTGTTTCTTAAAGTAATCCAAATAAGAGTATCTAAAAGTGCAAATGATTTCTTTTTAGAATAACGCATATAAGCACTCTTTTTAAAGATTGTATCTAATCAACTTAACAAGAGAGGTATAGATTATGGTTATAAGACTCTATACCCCTTGTGAGTTTAGCAAGCCAAGTCTATTCAATTTCTCTTAGTTCTAATTTTGGTAAGTTCTTAACGATTTTCATGGTTTCTAAACTTACGGTAATAACTCTTTGAAACAACTCTAGAGGGTAGGCAGGGTTGCCAATGGTTTCAACAGCATAACGATTGCCATCATTAACAATGCCACTCTTTTTATCAGTCTTAACGCATTGACGCCCCATAACCCATTCAAGAGCGGGTTTACCATTAACGATATACTCATAAGCTTCAAGAGGAATATCTGTTATTGTGATATTGCTGTTATAAAAAACAATCGATTTATCTTTCCCTTTACCTGCTTTTGCGAATTTCATTTCAGTCACATAATAAAACTTTTCTGGATTAGAGATCTCTGTAACTTTTGGATTACCCTTTTTAAATGTGACTGGATAAGGTTCTACAGTTTCATAGTTTACGTGCAAATGACCCAATTCACGTCCTGCTGTTACAAACTTCCAAAAATCTTCAGCAGTTTTTACACAAGGGATACGAGGCAATTCTTTAGAGAGGTTATCAGCATAACGAGCACGATAATCTTCCGAATGAAGTAGACCATAAACATAATAGAATAGATCATCTTTTGTTATGGTTTCATTAGGATAAGCGGCTTTAAAATGTTCTAGCCCCTCATCAGTAATAGCATCACGCCTCTGTAAATCAGCTGTTGTGTTTTTCTCTGTAGAATTCGTAAACAAATGGGATTGTTTCTCACTTTTGCTTTTTGAAATCGTAGTATCATCATAAAGATATCTTGGAAAGCATTGACCTGTATCTATTGCGTGAAGGTTAGGTAAATCCTTACTCATCAAAACAGAAAAACCACTTCTTGCTCCTACACCTGTAATTTGTATTACTTGATTTTCGACTATTTGCTCCATCGAGAATATCCGCGGCATTTGAGAAACCGCTTCATTAAAGACGCTATTGTAATAAAGCCACTGCTTTGTAAAAGGACGGTAAATACTTTGAACTAAACAATTATTTTCAAATTCGGAAATTTTTCCTCTTACAAACTCTTCTTTTAGACTACTACTCCAACTGATTTTTTTAGCATCAACGTTAACAAAATTGTCTACAGCATTTTTACGTATCCTACGATCAACATGTCCATAAGCATTATTAAAACGTTCTACTTCACTATTATAGAAAGCAATCGTACTAGTCATATTTTTTTCTAAAACTTTACGGCTCGAATTATACGCCCACGCATCACGATTGGTTGAAACTCCAAGAGAAAAAGTTTCAAACAGTTTTTTATCATGTCCTTTCTTATCACCTATAGCTAAGAATGTTGCGAAACTATTATCGCGTTGATTTATCCAATCACCATGTTCATCCGGCGTGATTGTTTGCCATTTTTGTTTACATGTAATGCCATCAATACTACCAAAGTATTGAAGCCTCTCAAGCTTTTTTTCTCTTGTGAGATTATTACCAATATCATGATAGTAAATTTTACACTCTTCAGACACACTAGGATTTTTGATAAAGAGCGTTATAGCGATACCGGTCATACTACCATTGCCAAAAACATTTTCTCCTTCTTGAGCAGCTCCATTGCTTAACATGTTTTTACGTATATCACCCCGTAAATTAAGTACATAAATACCTGTAAACTCTTTTGCTAAAGATTTTCGTAAACTGTCCATTGTCGACTTTTCTACATAACCAGAGCCAGAAACAAAGCCGATTACCCCAGCATCAGCAATACGGTCACTAGCCCAGCGAATGGCACGAATATAACTGTCATAAAGATTTCGCATAAGGCTTGCTTTAGATTGAGCAGCATAAGTTTCACGGATACGATCATCTAATATGGGATAGGGAGTGTTCTTTGCATTATCATTAGCGCTTTTTTGTCCTACCGAATAAGGAGGATTACCAAAGATAACTTCAATATTGAGGTTTTTCTGGTGTTCTAAATATTCACTGTTTTCTTTAAATAATTTTTGTAGCAGATTTTTCTCTTCAAGCATCCGAAACGTATCAGCCAAACCAATATGCTTGAATGGGATATAATTCCCTTTCATCAAACTATGATAAGTCGATTCAATATTAATGGCTGCTATGTAATAGGCAAGCAAGACAATCTCATTAGCATGGATATCATGACGGAACTTATATTCCATATCCTCTGGTTTGATCAGTTTAGATTGTAAAAGCCTTGTGATAAAGGTACCCGTTCCAGTGAAAGGGTCAAGAATAGAGACACCACGTGATCCCAAGCTTTTTCCAAACTCATTACGCAACACATCATCAACAGAATGAATGATAAAATCCACAACCTCAACGGGGGTATAAACAATCCCAAGCTTATCCGTGGTTTTCTTAAATGCCTTGGCAAAAAAGCTTTCATAAAGCGTAATAATAAGATTTTGCCTTGCTTGTGGTGTGGTAATCCCAGAAGCACGAAGCTTTACACTGTTATAAAATTCTTGTAATTCCTTGGATTCTTCTTCGATATTGGTTTTATCCAGTTCTGTTAAGATCCTTTCCATGGCTTGCGAAATGGCATTGTTTTGCACAAATTCATTTCCTTCAAACAAGGCTTCAAACACGGGACGCGTGACAAGATGTTGTGCTAACATCTCAATGGCTTCCTCTTGCTTTATTTCACTGTTTAAGTTGTTCTTTAATTCCTTATGAAATGCATCAAAAGCATGAAAGGCTTCACTGTTTTCATCAGCAAGCAGGTTTTGAAGATGCGTGATATGATTTTGAGCAATCTCAGCAACATTGCCTGCCCAATTTTCCCAATAATCCGCAATAGCAAATTTCTTTGCAATAAGGGTTTTCAAAGCATTGGGAAACTCTTTATAAAAAGGTAATCTTCCTGTTACGCTATGAATAATTTGTGGTTCATGAGCGGCTTTTCCAATCTCAAGCCCCATATGTTCTGATTTTTCATGGATATGGAGTTTATCCTCAACCGCGGTCATGCTCTTTAAGGCGACAATCTCCAAAGAATCACTAACATCTTGCCCCAAAATCATCTGGTTAAGGGTGATTTCAAAATTCTCATCATGAGCAAGCAAAGCATTGATCACTTGCCAGACTACCTTGTATCTCTTATTGTAGCGTAAAGCATGTTCAGCAGAAACCCCAGCAGGGATCCCAACGGGTAAAATGATGTAGCCTCTTTTCTTACCCTTTGCACGGCGCATGATACGCCCCACCGCCTGTATCACATCCACATGACTTTTACGCGGGTGTAAAAACATGATGGCATCAAGAGCGGGTACATCCACCCCTTCAGACAGACATCTTACATTGGTGAGCACACGGCAACTATTTTCCCCCGCATCTTCCTTAAGCCAATCAAGGGCTTTATTGCGCATTTTGGCACTTTGTTTTCCGTCAATATGAGCAAAGGTACAGTGAAGAGGCGGCGTCTCTTTATAGAGTTGATGAAGATTAAATAATTCTTCCTGTATTTCTTGAGAATTGAAGGTATCACGGATACGTTCAGAAGTTTTAATGTCTTTACAAAATGCTAAAGCTCGCCGCATGGGATTGGGGTCATCACTTAGATCAACTTTTAGATCTATTTTGGCAAGGGCTTGATAACAACCTATGATCTTGGTTTTATCATCAAGAATAAGTTCATAATTTTCATCGGTCATCAGATGTTGAATGGATTGACTTACTTCCTCTTCATTAACACCCAAAACAATAATCTTATAAGGTGCTAAGAGTTCATTCTGAACGGCTTTTGAGAAGGTATAGGTATAAAGCTCTTTTCCATAGAGCTCTTCATCATCCATAGAAGCTAGAACGGCATTGATCTCATCGGCTTTCTTTTTGGCATCATCGGTAAAGATCTTGGGCGTTGCTGTCATATACAGCCGTTTTTTACCTCGAATGATGCTGTTATCATGAACCTTGATAAATTCAGATTCATTGTCTTCAGTTCCCAATGAAGCCCCAGTGGTTCTATGCGCTTCATCACAGATGATCAAATCAAATTCGGGTAAACTATGGTCTTTTTGTGCATCCGAAATCACTTGGATTGAATGATAAGTGGAAAAGACCACGGTCATCAGATTATGTGAAACCTTACCCGCTTTACTAGCCAGTTCTTTTGCATCCGTGGTAGCCGGCAAGGCAAGATCAGAGCTATCAAATTCAAGAGCATCATTTTTATTATTCTTACGACGTTTTCCTACTTGTGTATCGGAACACACGGCAAAGGAACGCAAAGGCACTTCTGTATCTTCTGTCCATTCACGAATTGTTTGAGAGATAAGAGCAAGGGAGGGCACCAAAAACAAAACACGCTTGCCTTTCCCAGCAAGAGTTTCTGCTATCTTCAAACTGGTGAAAGTCTTGCCCGTTCCACATGCCATAATCAGCTTGCCACGGTCTGCTTCTTGTAATCCTTCACAGACTTTCTCAAGGGCTTCTTTTTGATGATCTAAAAGCTTTTTTTTGGGTTGCTCTTTAAGAACGGCTTGTCCTTGTTCTTTATACGCCCCCCAATCAATTTGACTGCTTTCCAAATCAAAAAGGTTTATGCGTTGAATACGAACCTCTTGCCCCTCACAAGTCAGTTCAACATTATCACTCCAATCTGTTTCTGTGCTATCAATCAGAATACGACGGGTGAATATTTTCTTGCCAGAAGCTGCTATAAAACTATCAATATCTTCTTTTTTAATTATGTGAGAAGCATCATAGCATTTACATTGAATAGCCGCATAACCTCCTTCATCACGGATTGTAGCCACCAGATCAATACCAATATCAGTTCCATCTTCTCCATGCTCTTTAGCCCATTCACAATAGGTTTGAACCTTTTCGTATTCTTGCTTTTGAAGCGGGTCGTTTGTCAAATAAGCCATGATAAGGTTTTCAAACAATGTTCCTAATTCACGGGGTGATTTAGCTCGTTGACGATAATATTCTAAGAGAGAGCGTAAAGTGACGTGTTCATTATCAGAATGATGAGGGCGAAGCATAAAGAACAGACTCCATGACAATATATTCTATTGATTAATTCTCTTCAAAAGAATCGAAATGAAGTCAATTAAATCCATTTAGGATAAATAGCGAGTATCAGAAGAGGTAAAGTCATTCAAAAGCGGATAAATTTTTTTCAAAAGGTTTTTTAAAGGCTGTTTATCCACAGCCTATGAGAGAGAGCAGATCAGCAAAATAGTGAAATTTGCTATTCGTTTCACGGGTTAATCAAGATAAATATACTATGGGCTTTAAAATATCAGAATGAGTATTTTGATAGGTTTTATGATTCACTAAAATAATCTAGTTTGTCAGTTCAATTTACAGACACAAACTGACAAGTTTTAATCAATTCACATCATTGGTTATCTTTAAAGATTGTACTCTTGATATGAGTTATGTTTTAAAGATACTAACCTATTGAAATATAATGTTTTTATTTTTTTACCATTTGAAAAAAATGCTATAGGGGCTAGAATGAACTGACTAAACTGACAAAAATGACAAAACTCTTTTTACAAAGCCACTCAGATCATTTTGGGGGAGAAAGGTTCCTTGATGAGAATGCCATTAAAAGAGTTTTGCGTGATGTTTTAAAGACTTAAAAAGAGGTTTCTTTATTGTTTTATGTTGTTGCTTTTGACGAAAGGATGCCATTCATACCGTCTATCAGGACGCCGACCTAAGCCATTATTCTCTTCAGAAATTTCACGAATATAGTTACAACGGCATAAAAGCTCTAAAGCTTGCTTCACAGCTTCCTTGTCTTTTAAAGAACGCCAACACCGTCTATAGATATCCCTTGCTGTAAAAACATCAGATAAATGATTACAACGCTCGACAATTAATTTTGCACGCTCTGCTGTTATAATGTATCTCCCGCCGCATAAAGACGTTTGGTATGGCTTAGCAGATAACTTGTCCAACGCAACGCTGTTGTGATGGCATAGAGTCCAATTTCTAAACGACCAGTGTCAAGAAGTTCAAAAATCAACGCAAGGCTTGCTATGGTCTTTGGCATTTTTAAAAGATGCGATTGTAAGCTTTCTGAATGCGTACCTCCTTTTGCCTCTTTATGAAGATGCTCGAACCATTCATAAAACTTCACTTGTGCTTTAGGAGAAAAACGCATAATCAGTGGTTGTTCGGGAGACCCTAAGCGTTTATCACGAAAAGAGCGAAAAACTCCTTCATACTTTTGCCACCCCTCTTGATTGGGCGGTTTATCAACCAATTGCCACTCTTTATTGTCATCGGGCCAGACAATCATTTGAAAGCGTTGCAGTAAACCATTATCGTTTATTCCACGCTGTATTGCTTGAATGATGGGAATAATTCGTGAGGGTTGAATGCCTCCAATCATAGATAAAGTGACATGAGGGATAAAAATGGTTCCACGCTCGATACGGTCATAGGTAAATTGATCATCTTCATTAAAAGCCGTTAGATAAAAAGCACGGTCTGTTTGATATCCCTTAGGTTCCAGATTTGCTAAAAAACCAGACAATTCATCACGCACCATTAAGAGACCATGGGGGTTTCTTTTAAGAGTTCCCTAAGCTTTTCGACCATGACATCATTGATAATAAAACGTCGTTTACCAAGAGTATCATCATTATTTTTACGAGCAGAAACTAAGCGGTGTGCAAAGTGCATTATGCAATCATATTCGCAACATTATAAAAATAGTAATCTATCATTACTTACTGATACGGAGCGCAGTATTGTAGAAAATAATTTGCTTCAATTACTAAATAAATAAAAATACAGTTGATTAAGGAAACTTTTGCTTTGTATGAAGCACACGTAAAATACGCACAACGCCATTTGAAATATCATAAATCATGATATAATTTGGATGTACAATAAGTTCACGTGTATTTACAATTCGTCCTAAACGACCAAGAGTAGGAAGTTTAACAAGTTTTTCTACTTTTTCAGATAAAAGTTGATCAAACTTTAAGGCAGCAGAAGGATTATCTTGTGATATGTATTCACGGATCTTTTTGCGGTCAACGTGTGCTACTTGTGTCCAAATTAGCTTCATAAAGTTGATCTATCGAGTTTACTTTGTGTTTTTAAGCGCCATTCCTTTGCTTCTGCTTCGATTTCTTCAGAAGATATTATATCACCTGCATTAGCAGAATTTATCCCTAATTGAACTTGTTCCCGAAACCATAAATCGTATGCACTTTTTTCTTTTTGTTCTTTTACGATATCGCGCATATAATCGCGCAATAATTGTGCAGCAGATCTATCACACGCCTTTGCTGCTTTGGAAAATTCATTTTTTAATACATCATCGACGCGAAAGGTAAATGTCGTCTCAGCCATTTTACGACCACTTAATGTGTTACAAAGTAGTTCTAATATAATGTATTTTTACTATTTCTTCAATAGGTACTATTAAAATAGATATTTTATATCTATTTTGCATTTTCATAGGGTTGAAAGGGACGCCTATAAATTAACGGGTTCTGATAACAACCCAGACAGCAGAGCCAGACCGGTTTCAATGCCCTCACAAATGACCAGATGTTTGGGATTGGCTTGACTTAAATGCACAGCGCCGCCTGTTACAGATCCCAACATGGCTTTTGCTGGTTTTTGGTCTGTTTTGCAGCCATTGGCTTGTAAAAAGGTTCTATGAATGGCAAAGGAACCAGCCCCCTTAACAAGAGCAATCAACGCGGGCAATGTACCCCCAGAGGGGTGCGAACATTTGTCGTAAAAGCGTAAATCAGCAGGCAAATCACATGTAATACCCCGCATACGTAAATAGGTTTCTGCTAAAGTATTTTTGATTGGTTGGCATTGTTGCCAAATTGCTTTTACTCTCTCTGCTTTCTGTTTTGCTCGTTTGAGATCAGCACAAAACTGTTTGAAGAAAGAAAGCGTCTGATCATAAGCTTGTTTTCCAAGCAAGCCAATTCTAATGAGTGCTTGTATGATCTCTCTAAAAGAGCAGCCAGCATAACAAGTGAGTAAAAGACGCCCATCATGTCCATTGGTAAGGGATAAGCTAGGCAGCCTATCATCATGAGCAGGGCAACGGGCTATCCCATAATATCCATGCCAAACCCCATGCAAGGCACGTGTAATGCCCTGCGCATTCTTAAAAGAACACATCATTTTAAATCCTATAACGTTGCGTCATAGGACGGATTGTGCACTCTCTAGGTTGATGAGTTTGAGAAAGCCTTGTCCGTCCTTATGTGACAAGGTTTTTTTTATGCCGCGTCGTTATAACGTTGCTGTTTTGCTTGCTCGATGACATTCAAAAGATCTGATTGTAACCAACGCGATAAAAAACCAAATTTTAAAGGTTTTGGCAAAGAGCCATTGGTTACATGACGGCGAAATGTTGAAACACTCATATGAAGCAGTTTTGCACTTTCACGGTCTGTTAAAAGAATATCATTTTCTGTCATACTAAAATCCTTTCACGATAAAAATGGTAACAAATCATAACTATTTATTAACCACATTTTGGTTTATTTTTGAAGGTATTTTATTTATAGAAAACAATATTTTATCATACAATTTCTTATGTGATAATTTATGAGTCTTATTGAGAGAGAATGGGAGAAAAGAGAGCTAAAGTTATCCACAGATCATGGGGTTATGCACCCCATATCTTAAGATTGACCCGTGACATATGCCGCCCATTTATCTATATAGACACGGCGCTGTTCTAAATAATCAGTACGACGATAGGCACGCTCTACTTTACCGCCGACCGTATGACTTAGAATGGTTTCAGCGACCTCATAGGGGGCATCGGTTGTTTCAGCGAGCCAATTGCGTAAACTAGAACGAAACCCATGCGGACGTGCTTCAAAATTATTTTTTTTCATGTAAATCGACATGCATTTATCACTAAGTGGACCGCGACCAGTTGCAGAGAAGAAGAAATCATTGCGAGAGAGCAAACGCGCTTGTTTTAAAATGTCTAATGCTTCTTTTGATAAGGGTACACGAAATTCTGTTGTAGCATCGCGCTTTCCTTTCATATTTTCAGCAGGGATAGTCCATATATCGCCATCAACCTGATCCTCACGCATATGACGCAAAGGATTTGCGCGAACCCCTATCAGAATAAGCAAACGCAAAGCCAGTTGTGTCATAGTTATTTTTTGACAAAGTGTTTTATAAAAAGCCGGCACATCTCTCCAATCCATGGCAGGTAAATTTTTGACTTTAAGGCGTTGTTTTCCTAATAAAAGATCAGTGAAATATTCCGTGATTAATGATTTGAATGGAGAGATCACGAATCTGTTTCAATGCGTTCAAAACCATTTTGATGATCTAGCCAAACGACTAGAATGGTTTGTTTGTTCAAGACAGTTGTTTTTTGAACTTGCGGCTATTGAACCAGAAAGCCTTTCCAAAGTTGAAAGAGCTGCTCGCTTTTTGTTTCTCCAACGTTGTGTGATGTATGGGAAAGAAGATTATGTCTCTTTTAGTTTTGGAAGGAAAAAGCCTATAGCATTTAATCCCGAAAAGCTGTTATCAAGGATGAGACCTGTTAGACAGAAGCTTCTTGATACGACGATCTTAAATTTATCGTGGGATCAGGTTTGTTGAACTTTTTGATGCACCCGACAGTTTATTTTACCTAGACCCGCCTTATCTTGTGAAGAAGAAGTGTTACAGCTCTGGGAATTTTGTTGAAGATGATTTTGTGAGTATGGCAAAAGTTCTCAAAAGCATCCAAGGAAGGTTTGTCTTGAGTCTGAATGATTGTGATGCGGTTCGAGAGATCTTTAGGGATTTTGATTTTTTAGAATTAGAGCCCCTTTGGGCAGCAGGTACGGATAAAAAACCACCCCGAAAAGAACTCTTGATTCGCAATAATTGAAGAAAATCATAAAAAGATTTGTTAGGATCAGAAGAAATATTTCTTCTCTAATAGGACTTTTTTTGATGCTTACACCCTTTGGTAAAATTTTACGGAAACTTCGCATTGATCATTCAGAACGCCTCTTAGATATGGCTAAGAAATTAGACATATCTGTAGCATTTTTATCATCTGTAGAAATTGGCAAAAGATCTGTTCCTGTAGGATTGGAGGAAAAGATAATTGAACTCTATGCTTTAGATCAAGAGGTAGCAGAAATTTTGAGAAGAGAATCGGATGCTTGTTGCAAAAGTTTC
>NZ_JBHIMN010000002.1:274687-279215 GCF_042194155.1 Bartonella sp. MR63HLJHH | reverse complement strand
GATCAATTTTATTGAAAAGTTGCGTGAACACTGTAAAGTCCATGGAATTCCTCTTTAACGAATTTTCAACTTTTTATATGATTTTTAAGCATTTTTCGTTGAGTTTTTTAGGATAGAATTAAATTTCGTAGATCTTTTCAGTCTATGAGAGAGAACTGAATATTACGCACTAACCTTTGCTTTTTACGAGCATATAGGAAAAATAATACACGAAATATTGTTATAAAAAGCCTTATCTAATAAATCTTATGGTAGGCATTTTCGTGTTTTTACTATTCAAAATTTTTATGTTATGTTTGTCCTTCTGCTGTTTGATAAGTGTATATTCAGCATTGCGTAAATGTGTGACCATTTGTAGTTTTGCTGTTTCATTTTGTAGCATAGCGAGCATTCCAATTATATGTGCTTGTAACTCAGCAATACTTTTTAGATCTTTTGTTGTCTTGATTTCGTTTAATAGTTCTTCAATTTGCTGAAAACGATTATTTGCTTCTTCAAAAGTCTTTAGACTTACGGCTTTATCAGTGATGGCTGCATATTGGCTACGCTTGTTGATAAAACTGCTAGATTCATGGACAGAGATAGGAATTTCTTCTTCTTTTAAAATATTTTTAAGTGATGTAGTTAGAGCAGAAGATTTATTTCTATTGTAGAGCGTCTCCGGATTTTTGAGGAAAAAACTGCTGTGATCTGTTTGTGCATTTTTAAGTTTTTTAGTGTCGAACTTTTGGTTTCCCGTTATAGACTCCTGTATCTTTTTTACTTCCTCAAGTTGTTTTTTTAGTGTTTCGAGAAGTGGGTCAGCTGGCGCTTCCTTTTGTTGTGGAGGTTCTTTAGGCGTTGTTTCACGTGACTTTCCAAAAAAATTGGGCCACGCCGTTGGAACTGTTGCTGACAAATCTGCCGCTCCAGCGCCAAAAGTCCAAGCCATGGCTGGGTCTGAAATCCCTAAAGTTATTACAACTACTATTGGAATGAGCTTTTTTTTCATGTTTCCCTCCTGTCATTTTTTGCGTGCTGTAAGAAAATTGGTAACCATATTGCCGGATCATCACCAACTTCCGCGATAATGCTTTCGGCTAATTCTGCGTTATCTGGTGTACCTGATAACACCAAGAGCTCGTCACTAAAGTCGTGTTCGATGGTTTTTCCACCGCTTGTCAGATGGAATTTACCAAGATTCAGTTCTGCAAGCGCAGATTGATCACCCTGCTTAATGAGGAATTGGCGACTAAACTCACCAAGTCCTTTAACGAGTTCAAATTCTGTATCTGTTAGTTTAAAGCCTTTTGTATAATCTTCATAGTTTGCCTTGGGGTTGGCTAGAAAAATGTAAGTCGCACACTGTTGAATGAGTGTTTTGGCAATATTACTTTCCAAGGCATCGCTAGGCTCTTGTGTTGCGTAAACAAAAATACCATTTTGTTTACGGATAGTCTTTTGCTTATTTTTCGCCAAATCTTCAAAGTACGGATCTTGCAAAGGCTTCCAAAACTCATCAAAGATATACATAAATCGCTGTCCGCTAATCATGCCTTCTGTGCGGTAAAGCAAATACATCATCACTGGGGTGCGAGTTTCAAAATTATCTAAAAATTCCGTGATATCAAAGCCGTAAATTTGATGTGTTGAGAGATCAAGAGCATCATGGGGATTATCAAATAACCATCCATAATCACCACCTTCACACCATTTTAGTAAGCGAGCATGAACAGATGGGTGAGCATTATAATCACTTAAACGTGGATTTGGTAAAAATTGTATCAGAAAGGACAAACGACGGAGTGATTGGTCAATGTTACTGCTCATAACAGACATAACCGCTTTGTTAATTTCTTCCTCGTCGTGATGCGTGACCTCACCACCAGCTTCTGCCAATTTTTTAACAAATTGTTTCAGAAAAATCAGATTTTCTTGTGTGGGTGGGAGTTGGAAAGGATTGAAACCACTTTTCCTGCCTGGCTTGAATGTTAAATATTTTCCACCCATCGCTCGAATGGCAATTTCCATACCACGATCTTTATCAAAAACAACCGTTGTCGGCTTAAATTTTTGTGCTTGTGCTACCAAAAAGCCGAGTAACACGGTTTTACCGGAACCAGATTGTCCGATAAGTGCGGTATTACCGAGCAAACGTTTATCTGTTGAGTCCTCTTCAAGTTTGGAGGCATGAAAGTTGAAATAAAGCGGTGTTTTACTGGTTGTTTTAAGAATTGTGACGGCTGGACCCCACGGGTTGCCAGTGGGTTTTCCTGACATAAAATTATGAAAAGATGAAAATGACAAAAAGTTCAATGATGTAATCGGAGCAGGACGTGGTCTCCATTTCCAATTGCCAGGAAGTTGTGCCCAATAGCCAGCCTCTATCGCTAAGTCTACAGGTTTGGGCAGTACCGCAACGTCTAGTAATGCTGCACTTGCTTTAGCCATATGGTCGCGAACTTGTTGAATTGTATCACCATAGATAGTCAATGTGCAGTGATGTTCTCCCATGACAAAATGCCCGCTAATAAGCTGGTTTAGTGCTTCGTCAATTTGTTCAATTTGGCTCGTTGCCACATCTCGTGCATCAATAAGGTTACGCTGATGCCGTTGTAAATAGTCTTTAGCAGCATGTCGGGAGAGCACCGAAAAGCTCTGCGTCAATACGAACTCGAAGTCACTTTCCAACAAAACATTTAATTGTCCTGGTTTGGTTGTTGCATCATATTCTTTAATTTCCAGCATTCCAAATCGACGCATTCCACTGGTTGTTCGCAATTCACCAAGAGCACCCCATTTTGAGAAAAAAGGCCGATTGATAGACATATAGTCAGAAAAACGGTCATGGCAAATTGGCATGGGGCGATATTCACCATTGACAAGCATTCCAAGGAACTCAAGTGCAGAAGAATAAGCATGCCCATTTTTTTCATAAGCACCAAGAAGTTCTGCACCGTAACGGTTTAAAGATTGGCCTAAAGTACGATTGATGTCATTGAGTTCTTTGATACATGAGTCTTGTCGCATCTTTTTTTGATCAAGCGTTTCACGTTCATGTTTAGAAAAGAACGACATAATTTTATCCGCTATCGGTTGAAAAACGACAGTCAGATATAAATCATTGACCATCAAATTATAACCAGTAAAGCTTTGCCGATATTTTTCATCAAGTTGATAGCAAAACATTTGATCAAATGTTGAATCAGGATATTCATAAACACGGCGACGCACAATATGTGTCCAAAATGATAAATTGGCTGATGCAATACCCCGTAGAGTATTGTTAAGCTCTTTTATCCATTGAAAAATATCTTCTTCTGAAGCGCTTTGATGTGAACGCCCGTCAATCTTCCAAATCGATAAATATTCCGCATTTTTAGTAGAGATAATCGTATCTGTAATATGATGTGAATAAGGCAGAAACAGGCTTACAGGTGTCTCCGATGCAAGGCGTTTGCTACTTTCAACAGCTGTCATGTTTATCTCCTTTTACTATAATCAGAGGGACTATAACTTGATGCGCCCCAAAAACCTTTGTTGCGATTGCGAAATTTAGTATCGATCCATAACCACCAGATACGAAACGCCTTATCATCGTTTTTAGTAATTTGCACCATAATGAACCATAATGGAGGCGCTATAATCCACAAAAAGATACTTACTGTCATAGCAATAACAGCGACCCCCATAACCATAACGATAAATGGCATCATGGGGACACCCCATATAGTTGGAACACGTGTTGCTCCTTTGAATAGGGGGAATTCTTTTTGTTCTTGTGATTTCATGGGGTGCTCTTGTCAGTGGAGGTGAAATAATATGTGGCTAATATAAAAGGCTGCACCAGCAATAATGACGCTGAAGGCCCATCGTATAAATGTAGCTCTTGCAATGATGCGAAATATATAAATAAGCAAAAGAAATAAAAGAATAATGATGGCGACGATAGGAATAAGTATACTTAATCCATATTGCATCCCTATGAAAACATCTAAACTTTTCGTTTCCGTTTGAGCATATGCATATTTAGTTATTAATAACATAACTGAAGTGATAACAATAGCACTAATCTTATTACATATTTTTACTCGAAGTGTGTTTAATTGTTTCATATCCTTTATCCCCTTTTAATTAAAGTTGCTATAAATAATATTCCTTTTTTCAGTATGGCTACATTATTACCGGTATACAGCTACTATTCATTTTATTATTAACTTTATTTATTGTTAACTTTACGCTGTTCTAAACAACATTGTAACAAGTTGGGTTGAAGAACCTGCGATGACAACACCGATTGCCCACCGTACAAACGTATCCTTTCCGATGTAACGTCCTGCATAACCAATTGCTAAGCACAAAAGTATAACAGCAGCAGCAACAGGAATAATATGAGTAGTAAGATCTGTTTGTAGAGCTGTTAAAGCATCCTTAGCTTTTAAAGTTTGCGCTTGGGAATATACAGGATGAACCATAAAAAATGTTGTTATAGCTGCAGCAATTGTTATGATTCTGTTGTTATTTTGTGATTTTAAATTATTTAATTTTC